>JBAVMD010000871.1:0-6464 GCA_049689695.1 Chitinophagaceae bacterium
GTTCAGGCCGGCATAAGAGATTATAGCGGAGGCGAGTGGGAATTTATACAAGCTAACAGCAACCGCATCTCTACTTATTTTACAAAAGACATAGCAGAACGTCATTATGAAGGGGAGACCTGGAAGCAGATAGCAGATGACATCATCAGCAAGCTGCCGCAAAAGGTTTACCTCAGCTTTGATATCGACGGGCTCGACCCCAAGCTTTGTCCTAATACCGGGACACCGGTGGCCGGCGGATTCGAAGCAGAGCAGATATATTATCTTCTTAAAAGGCTTATACTAAGCGGCAGACGCATCATTGGAATGGACCTGAGCGAAGTGGGCGTAGGCGAGAACGATTGGGACGCCAACGTGGGTGCGCGCATCCTCTTTAAACTTTGTAATTTAATGGTAGCAAGCAATCCGCACTAATATGCCGTCTTTCGATGGAAAGTTCCCTTATGTTGTTGTGCTGAAGAACCGTGCCTCGCTCCCGTTCAGCCTGCTGGGCATTTTTCTGAACGTTATTTCCTGCTTATTCTTTTTCTGGTATTTCGTACTTCCCTCAAACGGAATAACCAAATCGATCGATATATGGCTGGTGCTGGGCCTGTCGGTAGTGATCGCAATACTCGTACGCAATATTTATTATTCATCAAAAGGGAGAAAAGTATTTTATAACTACGCCTACCTGCTTACTGCAATTTTATGGCTGGCCATGCCCATGCTTCAATGGTTATTCATTGCATTCGTTATATTGGCATTACTGGAACGCCAGGTAAAATTCCCCCTGGAAATAGGCTTTTCGGAGAACCAGATAGTGCTGAATACATTCTTTAAAAAGAGATACCAGTGGTCGCAGCTTACCAATGTTATGCTGAAGGATGGTCTGCTTACCATGGACTTTGCAAACAACCGCCTGCTGCAACGTGAAGTGGAAGATGAGCCGGACGAGGATGATGCAACTGAAGAGGAGTTCAACCAGTTCTGCCGGCAGCAATTGAAAAAAAATATCGCGTAAGTGTATGGAAAAAATTCACGGCCGCATCCCGGTATAAACAACTGCTGCATGAATTCTATAACCATTCCCGTTTTTCATCCGGCATTTGAAAAACTTAAAAGTTCCGGACGCCTGCTGCATCTTACTGCTGCCATAGTGATCGTATCACATGCCATCAGCCATATCAGCCAGCCGAATTTCAACCAGCTTTATTTTTGGTGCCAGCTTATACTTGCGATCGACATCATTTTACTGGTATTCCTTGGCCGGAATATTCTCGCATCAGTGCCCAGGGTGAACCTGTTTTTCCGTTTTGTAGAGTTCCTGTTCTTTCTGCTTGTAGGCACCCTATTATTGCTGAAGGCCAACTGGGTCACCGGGCTGTTTCATGCGGGCATCAGCTCATTTTATTTATATCTTTTTTATTGCGAGCGCAAAGTGCCCACCGAAGAGCGTTTATCCATCCATCATATAGGCGTAACCATCCCTGCGTTGCCCGAAAGCAAGTTCCTGCTGTGGTCGCACATCAACCGGCTGCACGCCCAATACGATTCTATTGAAATAGAAACTTCTGACAACAAGCAGATCCGCTTTCAATTCCGCCGTAATCTTCAATTCGAAGAACTGGATCAAATTCACGAATTTTGCAGGCATTATTTGGGAGCAAGTCATTAAATAGTCATTAGTCATTGGTCATTAAGTCATTGGTCAATTGGTTAATTGACGAATCGTTTATGATGTAATGACTAATGACCTAATGACCAATTGACCAATGACTAATGACCTTAATGACCAATGACCTAATGACTTTAATGACCCAATGACCAAGCACAATTAATAAATGCAGCAACCATTTCTATTATACTCCGACGGGGAAGGGAATATTTTTGAAGACACCTCTCTGTATGCCACCGGCCGCAGCGGCTGGGATGCATTGCCCGTACCATCCGAAGACTGGATCGAGCTTCCGCAAGGCGGTTCTTTATATGAACTGCCTGACCGCCGGGGCATTGGCATAGATGTGAAGACAGGACAAATGAGGTTGTGCGAAAAAGGATGGGCAGTTGCCGCTTTCATACCTCCGGCTCATACTGGTTTGTACCTTGCCGCGTATGAAAGTCTGCCAGACGCACCAACGCTCCCTTTATTCTGTTATACGGCTGCAGGCTGGTGGAATGAAAAGTTTTATGTGCCCGCTGTAAGAATTGAAAAAGACATCCGGCAGGAGTCCATCGGTTATAATGAACCAGCCATTGAGCAAGGCGTATCGCATTTTTTAAAAGCATACCCTC
This sequence comes from Chitinophagaceae bacterium, assembly GCA_049689695.1. Lineage (GTDB taxonomy): Bacteria > Bacteroidota > Bacteroidia > Chitinophagales > Chitinophagaceae > DASPKM01. The sequence goes on from JBAVMD010000871.1 coordinate 2,275, forward strand.
ACAACCGGCTGGTGAAGCATCTGGCAGATAATTGCTGCCTTACTTATCATTGTCCTGCAGCAAGGAATTTTTTCCTGGAGCGATGGGAATGTCCTGTACCTACCTCGCCCGCCTGCAATGCAAACTGCATTGGCTGCATTTCTTTTCAGCCGCAGGAAGAAAGCATCAGCTCTACACAGGACCGTCTTAATTTCAAACCTTCATCAGAAGAAATAGTTGAGTTTACCGTACCACATCTTGAAACCGCTCCTTTTCCTATTGTGAGTTTTGGACAGGGTTGCGAAGGCGAACCTTTATTGATGTGGGAAACCATTCGCGAAGCGATCATCGAGATCAGGAAACATACGCAAAGAGGAAGCATTAACATCAATACCAATGGTTCCAAACCCGCAGCCGTGCGGGCGCTGTGCGAAGCGGGCCTTAATTCCATTCGCGTGAGCACCAATTCTGCACGCAAGCATATTTACGAATCGTATTACCTGCCTAATAATTACCAGTTTGAAGATATACAGGAAAGCCTGCGTGTGGTGCGCAGCTACGGCGGGTGGGCAAGCATTAATTATTTTGTGTTTCCGGGCATGACGGATTCAGTGGAAGAATATGAAGCTCTGCGCAAGCTGATACGCGAAACAGATCTTACCATGATCCAGTGGCGCAATTTTAATATCGATCCTGACTGGTACATGGGGCGCATAGGCGTTCACGAAACAGGCGAAGTATTAGGAGTGAAGCAATTGATGGAACTGATACAGGAAGAATTCCCGCACTTGAAATACGGTTATTTTAATCCGCCTATCGAGCGTATCAAAGGGGATTATGAAATGAATTTTGCTCATTGAGGAAGAGAAGGGAACGCGGGTTATCAGGATCCTTGTTCCCTTCTTCAATATTCATAGGTTCACCTTCCGGTAAAAATTATTTACTGCGTTGCAATCACCTGCCCACGTATCTCTCCACCAGGGAATGCTGCTGTGTGAACATTCCAATACCATTTTCCGCCGAGCATATCTGTTTCCTGTGCTTCTGTAAGAACAGCTTCGCCACTTGCTCCTCCTGCTGCGGCAGCAGTAGTAATGGTAAGAGAAATAAGAATCCCTGCGTTTACACCTGGTAATGCAGGCCCATGAAAATGCAATCCCGAAGGGATCCCGGTAAGTCCTGACCAACTGATATTATATACCAGCTTATTAGTGGAAGAATTATAAGTGCCGGTCAGCGTACCGGTAGCAGTAGCTGCATTTGCAGGGAATTCCTGCGCTCCACTTGCATTGGCGGCCAGGGTGTATGCGTTAGGATCTTTGTTGTTTTTGTCTTTCTTACAAGCGGGTGCAATAGCTAATACAAATAATAGTGATAGTGATACGATCCATGTTATGGACCGATCGAACGTTTTTTTCATAACGGTGATTTATGATTTAAAAAATAGACGGAAGACTCTGGGGAAAGGCACAAGATACAAGGGACAAGAGGCAAGAAAAGGAATAAGCTGTCTTGTGCCTGCAAGCTTGTTCCTTGTTTCTTGTATCTTGTTCCTTGCTCATTACGCCTTGCGTAATGAGCTGGTTGCTTTTGATTAAAGTTTTTTACGCGCGACCGATTAATAATTTGAAGCGGGCTCATATTTGGCTAACTTGAAATCTTAAACCCGCAGCATGCATTTCAACATTCAAGAAGCGCTTCCTATTCTGGAAAGAACGCCTGAAGTTGTTGCTACTATTTTGAAAGGTCTTCATCCGCAATGGATCTATTCAAACGAAGGTTCAGATACCTGGAGCCCTTTCGATATTGTTGGTCATTATATTCACGGCGAAAAAACAGATTGGATACCCAGGCTGAATATCATATTGGGCAATGATGCAGATAAACGATTTGTACCATTCGACCGCTTCGCGCAATTTGAAGACAGCAAAGGAAAAAGCATGGATGACCTGCTTGAAGAATTTGCGCGGTTAAGAAAACAAAATATCGAAGCATTAAAGAAAGTTGAACTGAATGAAACTACGCTCGCTAAAAAAGGCATTCATCCTGCCTTCGGCGAAGTATCTTTGGAACACCTGCTTTCATCGTGGGTTGTGCACGACCTGGGGCACATCAGCCAGATCGTGCGTGTAATGGCTAAGCAGTATACAGAAGCTGTAGGGCCGTGGACGGCCTATATGGGAATATTGAACCGCTAACTGCTAACGTGAAAGATCAACAAAAACCCTTTCTGCTTCCGCTTATTATATTATCACAATTCGCAGGCACTTCTGTGTGGTTTGCTGGGAATGCTATTCTGCCGGATATTCAAACACAACTGCAGTTAGACAGTCATGCCATCAGCCAGATAACTGCTGCTGTACAGGTAGGGTTTATTACCGGCACTCTCTTCTTTGCGATATTTTCCGTGGCTGACCGCTTCTCTCCTTCCAATGTTTTTTTTGTGAGCACCTTGCTGGCCGCATTATCGAATGTGTTGCTGATATGGATAGCGACAGACGCAACCATTGTTTTCATACTCCGGCTTGTTACAGGTTTTTTTCTTGCGGGCATTTATCCTGTAGGGATGAAGATAGCAGCTGATTGGTATGATAAGGGGCTTGGAAAAGCACTGGGATATCTTGTTGGCGCGCTGGTCTTAGGCACGGCATTTCCCCACGCTTTAAAAAGCAGCGAGCTGAAACTGCCCTGGGAAAAAGTATTGATGTTCACCGCCGCATTTTGTGTGTGCGGGGGATTACTGGTAAAACTGTTCATCGGCGATGGGCCCTACCGCAAAGCAGGAAGCGCTTTTCACCCGAGAGCGCTGGTGGATATTTTCAGGAAAAAAGATTTCAGGTCGGCAGCTTTTGGCTATTTCGGTCATATGTGGGAGTTATATGCATTCTGGGCATTCCTGCCTGTGTTGCTTAAATTATATGCAGATGGCCATGCGTACCCTTTAAACATTCCCTTATATGCATTTATCATTATTGCGGCGGGAAGCATCAGTTGCGTATTGGGTGGATATTGGTCGCAGCGCATTGGTAGCAAAAGCGTGGCACGATTTGCATTGATCTGTTCTGGTTGTTGTTGCCTGGTAGCGCCATTGGTGATAAATGCAGCTCTTCCATTGTTTATGTTGTTCCTATTGGTATGGAGTTTTTCCGTGATTGCCGACTCGCCTCAGTTTTCAGCGCTTGTAGCACAGGCAGCGCCAATAGAGAACAAAGGAACTGCACTTACATTCGTTACAAGCATCGGCTTTTTCATAACCGTAGTGAGCATGTTTGTATTTGATTGGCTGCTGCATGCAACATCTTTTTCCCCATGGGTATTTGCCACATTGGCCATCGGGCCTGTGTTGGGATTGATCGCATTGATCCGTTCGCGTTCCACCGTTTGATTGTTAGCACAATATTCATTCAGCAAGTATATTGCACACTGATGGAGCATCTTACTTTTGAATTGATCCTTTTATGCGTAGTGGCATTTGCTGCAGGCTTTGTTGACGCTATTGTTGGCGGAGGCGGCCTGATACAATTGCCTGCGGGGCTGGTGCTGCTTCCGCAGTATCCTGTTGCTACCGTGATCGGCACATTAAAGCTCCCTGCTTTTTGCGGCACCAGTGTGGCGGCCTACCAGTATTCAAAAAATGTTTCGCTCAATAAAAAATTGCTGCCCTTGATGATGCTGCTTGCAGGTGCGGCTTCTTTCACCGGTTCCTTTTTGCTTACAAGGGTAAGCAACAGCTTTATGAAGCCTTTCCTTCTTTTTGTATTGATAGCAGTGGCTATCTACACTTACAGCAATAAGAAATTCGGAACGCATACAGAAAAACAGCACAGCTCACGCACGCAATGGTTCTTTGCATTGCTCATAAGCCTGGTGATCGGTTTATATGATGGATTCATCGGCCCAGGTGCAGGCAGCTTCCTGGTATTGGCTTTTATCAGCATGCTGGGATTTGATTTCCTGAAAGCGAGCGCGTATGCAAAATTTGTAAATGCCGCTACCAATCTTGGCTCCATTGCCTTGTTTGCATTTACAGGGAAAATGATCTTTGCCATTGCGATACCAATGGCGGTATGCAATGCTCTCGGAGGCTGGCTCGGCGCAAAGCTGGCAATATTGAAGGGAAATAAATTTATACGGGTATTTTTTCTGATAGTGGTGTGTATTACGATTGTGAGGTTTGCTTATGATGTGTTTAAATAGTTACGGGTTTCGGG
>JBAVMD010000872.1:0-21154 GCA_049689695.1 Chitinophagaceae bacterium
AAGCAGATCCGTTCAGCGTTACATTGTTTGTTGGTAATTGAATGGATTGATCGCTTCCTGCATTGGCTGAAGGCGCAATGTTTGGCGGAGGCGGAGCTGACGTAACCGTAACTACAACCGTATCATCATCCGTAGCGCCATTGTTATCTGTAACCACCAGGCGGAAGGAATAAGTTCCTGCTGCAAGATTGGTGATGGAAGTATTTACTGAATTTGAATTCGCAATGTTGTATTGCGTCGGGCCGGATATTTTGCTCCACGCGTAAGCAGTGATGGTTCCATCATTATCTGCAGAAGCTGAGCCATCCAGTGCAATACTATTTGTTGGCAACTGTATTGACTGATCATTGCCTGCGTTAGCTACCGGCGGCGTATTGGGCGGGGGCGGAGCTGCACCCACAATTATCATTACGGTATCATCATCGGAAGCGCCATCGTTGTCAGTTACACCAAGCCTGAACAGGTAAGTTCCTGCTGCAAGATTAGTAACCGATGTGCTTACATTTCCCGCATTTGAAATATTGTATTGAGCAGGGCCTGATACCTTGCTCCATGAATAAGATACGATCGTTCCATCTGCATCGCTCGAAGCGGAACCGTTGAGCGTTGCATTATTTGTTGGCAACTGAATAGATTGATCGCCGCCTGCATTGGCAGTAGGCGCAACATTAGGAGCCGGCGTTACGGTGATCACAACGGTATCATCATCTGTAGCTCCGGAATTATCTGTTACCACCAGCCTGAACGAGTATGTTCCCGAAACAAGGTTAGTAACAGAAGGGCTGACGGTATTTGAATTGGAAATATTGTATTGCGAAGGTCCTGCGATCTTGCTCCACGCATAACCTGTAACCGTTCCATCTGCATCGCTTGAACCCGAACCATTAAGCGCTGCACTGTTTACCGGCAACTGGATGGATTGATCAGCTCCTGCATTGGCAACCGGCGCCACATTAGGCGGCGGCGGGGCTGGCGCTACCGTTATCACAACAGTATCAGCATCGGTTGCACCGCTATTATCAGTAACTACTAACCTGAATGAATAGGTGCCTGCTGCAAGATTGCTTGCAGAAGCGCTTACCGTATTGCCGTTTGAAATATTGTATTGTGCAGGCCCTGCTATTTTGCTCCATGCGTATGCAGTAATGGTTCCATCAGCATCGCTTGATGCAGCACCGTTGAGTGTAACGCTGCTGGTGGGCAATTGAATAGATTGATCGCTTCCTGCGTTGGCAGTGGGCGCAATATTTGGTGGCGGCGGTGGAGCTGCCACGGTTATCACCACGGTATCATCATCACTCTCTCCCCTGCTGTCTGTGATCAACAGCCTGAAAGAATAAGTTCCCGCAGCAAGATTATTCACTGCTGTAGTTACGCTGCCAGGTGTTGCAATATTGTATTGAGTTGGTCCTGCTATTTTACTCCATACGTATGCCGTAATGGTCCCATCAGGATCAGTAGACGCAGAACCATTGAGCGTTACGCTGTTTGTTGGAAGCTGAATGGATTGATCAACGCCTGCGTTGGCAACAGGAGGTACGTTTGTAGCAAGTACCGTTACTCGCAATGTATCAGCAGCTGTACCGCTATTATTATCTGTAACCACCAACCTGAAATTATATACACCCTGTACAAGGTTGCTTACGTTCACATTAGACGCAGATAAAATTGTTATTGAAGCAGCATTCGGGCCATTTACCTGCGACCATGAATAGTTTGTAATGATCCCGTCAGGATCGTAAGATCCGCTGCCGAATAAATAGGTATTGCTGTTAGGCAATGTTAATGTCTGATCAGTTCCCGCCAATGCAACAGGCGGCTGGTTAGGCGCAGGCGCTGCCCCATTCACCGTTACAAGAACGGTATCTTTTGCGGAGGCGCCGCGGTTGTCCGTAACCGTAAGCTCAAAAGAGTAAGTTCCCTGCGCCAGGTTATTTACAACTGTAGTTGTACCTGCCGGGCTTACTATTGTGTGCTGTGAAGGCCCTCCTATTTTCGTCCAGCTGAAAGCGCTGATGGTACCATCGGGGTCCGATGATAAAGTTCCATTGAGGGTTACTGAATTTGTTGGCAATGTTATCGTCTGATCGTTTCCGGCCCTGGCGATAGGTGGAACATTCGGGCCGGGCGTTGTGCCTGCTCTTGATTTACTGAGGAACCATTCATACATATTTGGGTTATGAAAGTTGTGCGCTGTGTCATACGACATGTCCCATATCCAATGATTCCCGGTTGGATAAATACTTTGAATGGCAGGTACAGCAGGATTACACGAATTAATATTAGCAATGGCGCCCACGGTACATCCATAACCTACTACACCATCATCCTGAGCATGAAAGGCCCACACAGGAAGATTGGCTGCAGCAATGGTGCCGCACACGTTAGACCATCCGCAGGTACCGCAAACCGGTGCAATAGCTGCAACTGTTCTCGCATTTTCATAAGATGCACTTGCATATCTCCATGCACCACCTCCTCCCAAACTTACACCGGTAACATAAATGCGGTTGGTATCTATGTTCAGGTTATTCTTTGCATACCTGATCATCTCCTCAGTGTAAAATGCAGGCCAGTCCCAAAGGTCACCTCTAAGCTGAGGCGACAATACTAAAAAGGTTTCTGTTTGTCCGTTATACGTGAAAGTCATTGTATGACCAGCTGCAATATATTTAGGTATTGCAATAGATAATACGTTAGGAAGATCGGTAGTACCGTTGCCTCTTTCGCCGAGACCGTGCAAGAAAATAATGACCGGATATTTCTTTGTAGGATTTGCTGCGTAGTCAACAGGTTTGTATTCCCAAAAACCAATGAAGGTGCCGTTGGCTGCGGTTAATGATTTGGGAATCTGTTGAGAGAATGAAAGAAATGGAACAATGCCTCCCCATAATAATAGTACCAGTCTTCCTATGAAGAACAGTTTGGTTTTCATAAGCCCGGGATTTTCGAATTAGGTATTGGATTAAATAGTCTAACTATAACGCGTAGCTGCAATGCTACCATCCCATAACGTATGTCATGTAACTTTAAGTACATGGAACCGGAATTTTCTTTCCTTAAAAAATCATGAGTTCATAATGACAGGCAGGAAGGAGTTTTGAGAGGGTGAGGGGTTACAAGGGGCTAATTGCCAGCAAATTAACCACCATCTTTCCAATAATGGAACCGGGTGAATAAAATGTGCATAACCAGAATTATATATAGACGCGAAACCAGGGTAGGTGTGACAGTGAGTTTGTCCAAAACCTGGAACTGATTAGCTAATTCCCTGTATAGCTTTTAGGCGTATGCAAAAACTGCGTTCGGTTCTTTTTGATCTGCAGCAAGGCTTTTACCATGGAAAAGATGAGAACAGGAATATGCAAAACAGCCCGAAGGGTGCCTGCATTATAAAATGAACGTGGTATGCAGAGCAGGAGCGTAACAACAAATAAAGCCGTCATGCCTATCCACCACATTGGCTGAGGATAAATAATATGAAGATTAAATATCCATTGCAATGCCAGTAATCCCATCATTAAACCAAGCGCAAGGATATACAGGCTTCTCGGAAGCAAGAGGGTTTGAGTGAATTTATGCCAGTAGTTGCTGGTGCGCGGAGCTGTGCGCATATCGGGCTGCAAAAAGCGTTTGAAATGCATTACCTGAGCTTCCAGCCAGCGTACACGCTGCCGCTCGAATACCTGCGCGCTGGAAACTTTTTCATCGTACACAAGCGCATCGTCCAGGTACTCCACTGCAATATTTCTTTTCATCAACTGAAGGTCTATTTCACGGTCTTCGCCCGGATTATCCAGAATATGCGGCAGGTCGAGTATCGATTTCAGGTCATCATAACGGAAAGCCATACCCGAACCGATGAGTGCGGCTGAAACATTAAATGCCCTTGGGCCTTTCCGGAATAAATGGTTATTGATCTCTTCGCTTATAGCATCCAGTAACGCCACGGCGGTATGCTTGTTCTTTGCTGTACGATGGCATTGCACCGCCTGTTTGCCCATTACAAAAGCAGTATTTACCTGATCCAGGCAACCGGCTTCCATAATATTGTCTGCATCCAGTATCATCGCATAATCGAATCCCTTAGGGGAGACCTGCTGCAATGCGGCCTGCAATGATTTTGCTTTAGTGCTTGATTCAAACTGTACCCTGATAACGTTTACCGGTATTGCCTGCAGCCTGGCAATGGTCTCGTCCTGCAGTTTATCAGCTATCACAAATATTTCGAAGCTATCCTTTGGGTAATTGTGCTCAGCAGCTTTCTGAGCGGTCTCCAGGATCACGAGATCTTCTTTATACGATGGAATAAAAACAGCTATGCGGTTCTTATGCGCAACGGGCGGGTAATTCTTTTTCCTCCTCATCAATCCTGATACGGTCAGCAGGAACAGGTACACAACACCTGCCGCGAGGTATATGAATAAAACAAGGAACAGGATATAGCTTATGGTCTGAAGCATAACTTGGTTTCAGGTTCATTTAACGGCAGAATGGCTGGATGAGTATAAATTCCAGGCTACGCCCTTGATAAAATAGCGCAGGTGTATGAATTGCCGGTTAAAAATGTATTTGAATATGGCCTTGGGCGCGGTAAAAAAACTGAAGAACAACACAAAAAGCGATAACTGGAAAAAATTGGTGTTGCGGCGCATATAGAGAATGCGGTTGCGTGTATGATAATACACCTTCATGGGGTTGTTCTTGCCAACAGACATCGACTCTTTATGATAGATCACCGCATTTGCTTCGTACCAGATGGTATAACCCGCCCTGATGATGCGTGCAGACCAATCCCATTCTTCGTAATACAGGAAAAATTTTGAAGGAAAAGATCCTACTCTATCTATCACTTCCCTGGTTACCATCATGGCGCAGCCATGGGCTCCATGCGTAGGGCCAGACACGTCGTGCTGCCCCAGGTCTTTTTCTTTCTCTCCCAGCGTAGACGTACGGCCGGTAATAAGATTCATCTTATTAAAGCCAGCGTACTGAATGGTATCGGGATGGTCCCAGAATTTGATCTTGGGGCACACCACACCAATGCGGGGATTGGCCTCAAAGGGCGCCAGTAATTGGTGAATGAGATCGGGGGTTACTTCGGTATCGTTGTTTACAATGAATACATAATCGCCTTTGGCCTGTGCAATGCCCCAGTTGTTGCCTCCCGCAAAGCCCAGGTTTTTACCGCTGAGCAACACGCGCGTTTTGGGATAGTTGCCGGCCGCTATCATGGGCGTAGGGTCAACTTCGGAAGCCATGTCGCACACCAGTATCTCAAAATTAGAATACCGGAGGTTCCTGCACGATTCCAGGAACTCACACGTAACCTTCGCCTGATTATAATTCAAAGTAATAACGGAAACCAACGGTTCGGTTCCATTGAACATACTGTTTTCGCTTTAAAGGATAAAACTACAAAACAGTCTCTTAAACGTTGGTTTTTTGAATGAGCGCTGTAGGCGTGTTGGCCATGATCCACAGGTCGTAAGCAAAATTAGATTTGCTGGCGTAAGCTATATCAAGGCTGATACGCTCTTCTACCGACATATCCTTGTTGCCTCTCTTTTTGATCTGCCACAGGCCGGTGATGCCTGCAGGCGCCATGAAACGTTGTGCCCACTCGTCTGTTGTAAGCGTGGCTGCCTCGTATAAAGGAAGCGGACGGTTACCAACGAGCGACATGTCTCCCAGCAATACATTCACCAACTGAGGCAGCTCATCCAGGCTGGTCTTGCGCAGGAAAGCACCAATTTTGGTAATGCGGGGATCGTTCTCGATCTTGAAGAACTTGGGGCCCTCTGTGGTGGCGTTGTATTGATTCAGGTGAGAAACTTCTGTGATCTTTGCATCTGCACCTACTATCATGGTGCGGAATTTATAAAAATTAAAGATGCGGTAGCCACGGCCTGCACGCTTGGCAATGTAAAATATAGGTCCGCTTGATTCCAGCCTGATGGCAAGGGCTATCAGCAGTAATACCGGGCTCAGGCATATCAATGCCAGGGAAGCAATAAGAATATCAAAACCTCTTTTAAGGATCGCTCCATTGCTTGCAGAAGCAGTAGTGGTCTCTATCTTTTTTCTCCAGGCGTGATTGGCAGACTGAGATTTGATCCTGTTCAGGAATCTTGCCTTGGTCTGAAGTGCAGGCTTGTCGTAATTGGCCAGGCAGATGATCTCATCCACCACACGGTCTTTACGGAGGCGCAGCTTCATATCTTCGGGCATGCCCCTGTCGTCCAATACAAATGGAACCAGCGAAAGCTGAGCGTGCTTGTTCAGAAATTGCCTGAACTCACTGATGGCATCATAACCGAGCTGGCTGTCGCAGATAATAATGTGGGGAGCAGGATGTCCCTGCTGTTGCTGACGCTGGATCATAGACTTTGCGAGCGTGAAAGTTTCTGTTCCGTAACCGTTCTCAAAAATCTGCATCAGGTGGTCTATTCTGTTGGCGTCATTCCCGATGTAGTAATAAAATTCTGTTTTTGGATCTACTGCATTCTCTTTGGTGGGCGAGTGCAGCGTATAATGCTTGTAAGTCTTCTGTTTATTGGTGGATGGTAAAATTGCTAGTTCCATAAAGTGACGTTTTGCAGATTAAATGATTTCATAATGGTGGGGATTATACGGCCGTTGCCTTTTGTCCCTGCCTGACGGTTGTTTGCACAACTTCCATCAGATCTATGGGATTGAAAGGCTTGGTAAAATGAGCTGCGATATCAAATTCAAGACATTTCTCTTCTGTTTCGGACTTGCTGAGTGCCGATAAAACGATCACTGGGATATTACCATACATACCACTGGTAGCAAGTTGCTCGATCAATTCCCAGTTTTGCATATCCGGTAATTGCGGGTCGGCAATAATCAGATCGGGAAGGTCGTTTTGTGAAAGCCAATTGATAGCGGAGCAGCCATCAGCAGCAGTGATCACCTGGTAATTTTTACTGAGTAAGGTCTGAAGCAAAAAGCGTATGGCCTTACTGTCGTCAATAGCTAAAATTCTCTTTTTCATGGGCAGATGAAATTAAGTTTGTATAAACTCAATTTTTCAGTAGGCTTGTGATTGGAACAAGCGGCTTACAGAGGTATTGGGATTTACAGGTGTTGAATAAGTAAGGATGGCTTTACAGGATGGCAAGTGGACTAACCGGTGTTAATCAGGTTCCTTGGAAATTTCTAGGATTGTGGTTTGCTGCAGTTGCCTGCTTTAGGTTTCTTTCAAGGGGGTTGGAGACGTGAATGACGGGTAAAAATAATAACAAATTTCAATAATCCAAACCGCACATTATTAATTTTTTGTTTCGCCCGGCACCAAAGTTCCAACTATTTCCCACATAAAAAATACCCTTTTACGGGTATAAAAGGGTATAAAAATCATGCCGTCTTCTGCCGTGCCGCTTTTTCCCACAGCACAGTCTGACGTTTTTGGAGGAATCTGAAGAATCCCATGAACACAGAAATGTTCATAAAGAGGAAGTAATAAGGTATATAAAGAAGCTTGAGCTTTATGTTACGGTTGGCATACACCCAGCCGGTTACCGCCAGCAGGTAAAAAGCTGATTGAAGGGCCAGCACCAAAGAATAGAACCAGCCTGCATTTAGCCATACCAGCAGCACGTTGGATAATAATAATGTCACCAGCGCCAGCGGGCAAAGCGTCCACCTCAATATCCGGTGCGAAATAAACTGGAAAGACAGAACGGGGTATTTAAAAACATTAAAAAGTTCCCTGAGCATGCCCATGGCCTGGAAGGCGCCTGCGCAGATCCTCACCTTGCGCTTCTGCTCGTCACGTATAGAGAGCGAGCCGGTTTCCGTTGCATAAGCTTTAGGCTCATAACGCACCACATAGCCCTTCATACACACTTTAAGGGATTGAACAAAGTCTTCGATAATGGTATCTTCCTGGGCCTTTTCGAAAAGATGCGTGCGTACGGAGAATAGCTCGCCCGCCGCCCCTACCACTGAATACAGTTCAGAATCCAGCTTCTTAAGAAAGGATTCATACTTCCAGTAAAAGCCTTCGCCGGCCCCGGCAGCCTGGGCATCGTCTCCGGCCAGTATCTTCTTTTCCCCCGCCACTGCCCCAACCTTAGGGTCTGTATAGTGTTTTATCAGTTCACGGATGCACTCCTTATTTAATAATGTATTGGCATCGCAAAAAACCACAATGGGTGCCTGTACATAATTAATGGCGCGGTTCATGGCCGCTACCTTCCCCTTTCTTTCAGGCTGGTGAAGCAGCTCGAAGGGATAACGCCGAATGATATCGGGGGTAGTATCGGAGGAACCATCAGTAATAAATATTACCTGCAGCTTTTCCCTGGGGTAGTCCAGCTCCAGCGTATTTTTAATCTTAATGTGAATAAATTCTTCTTCATTGTAGGCCGCCACAACCAAACTCACCATCGGCTCGTATGTAGCATCGGACGGTTTGGGAATTTTTCGCAACAGTTTTTTGATCAGGACGAGGAAATACAATAAAATGCCATACCCTACATAACTGTAAACGATAAGGAAGAGAGAAAACCAGAAAAGAATTTTAGTTGCGATCATGGGGTTTAGTATAACTACGGATGGGAAAGCTTATTGCGAAAAGCGGTCGGAAAATTAGACCAAATTCGGTAGAGCCTAAAGTTTGTACCTTAAATATTTCACTTTTTAGATTTAATTACTAATTTTGACCGCTTAGCGAACCTTACCTGAAACCATTTCCGCTGAAAGCCCCCCAATAAACTACCTCTATTATTCTTCGAAAGCCATTCATTGGATAATCTCTCCAATACTTCCATTTCATCCTTATTGTGGTTTAATATCCTCCCAAAAAGACCTTTGGCTTAACCGGTTTTTTTTGATGTAATCAATTCTATTTATGAAGCGAGTACTACTTCTTACCACAATTGGATTAATGTTTTTTGCAGCTGTGTCAAATGCGCAGCCTAATATTTTTAATCCGGCCGACCCTATTACGCCGTATAATTCGGCAAGTCCGCCTTCCACAAATTGGAATAATGTTCAAAAATGGGTAGTTACCAACCGGGGCCTCGGATGGACCACCTCTTCTTATAAATCATATCATTTCAACGGCATTTCTTTTCGCCTGAAATTTCCCAAATCTTACCAGCACAACGTAGCAGACGGTAAAAAATATCCCGTAATGCTCTTCTGGCATGGCGCAGGTGAAAAAGGAAGCATTTACGATAATGAGCTGCAGCTGCTTCATGGCGGCGAGTTATTCCGTGACAGGGTAGATAATAATGAATTCGACGGATTTCTTTTGTATCCCCAGAACACAAACGGCTTTTTTGGTAATACTTATTACGGCCCGATGATCCAGATGCTGGATTCACTCGCTAAATACTGTAAGCTGGATTTAGACAAGGTGCTTACAGACGGCTTATCCGCCGGCGGAAGCGCCACATTCGAGGTAACCGCAGGTTATCCGCACAGGATCACCAAGGCAGCGCCAAGCGCAGCGGCGGCAGACGGCCTTATTCCTTACATCCCGCAATTTGTTCATGTTCCCATCTGGTTTGTATCGGGTGGGCTTGATACCAACCCTACCCCCTACCTGGCACAGAAAACGTATGATTCTATCAGGAACCGCGGGGGCGATATCAGGTGGACGCTTTATCCTGACCAGGGACACTTTGTATGGTATTCGCACTGGCTGGAAGCCGATTTTGTTCCGTGGATGAACGACATGCACAAAGCCAATCCGCTGGTTTATTTCCAGCGAAACCTTTTTTGCCCTGACTCTCCTACTAATGCGCGGCTGGGCATCTCGGCCGGCATGTTTTCGTACGAATGGGCAGTAAATACCGGCAGCGGTTACACTACCATTCCCGGCGCTACATCAAATGAATATATAGCTACTTCTTACGGTACATACAGGGTTAGATTTAAAAGAACGGCCACCAGTGCATTTTCAGACTGGTCGCCCAAACCTGTTGTAGTTGGACCAAAGACCACTACTGTTACCCCGGATATCGCCATCAAAGGCCTTCGCAGTAAAGTATTGCCGGCCCCTGATGGAAGCACTACAGTTCCATTGCGCCTGGCGCAGGGTTTTGTAGGTTATGAATTCTGGCGCGTGAGCGATAATACACTTGTGGGCACAGACAGTGTTTTTGAGGCGGCTCCCGGTACTTATAGAGGAAGGGTGAAAGAGCAATTCGGCTGTAACGCCTTCTTCTCTTCCAATTTTACCGTAATACCTGCCAATGGCGTAAACAAGCCGGATGCTGCAAAGAACCTTACGGCCTTTTCTCCTTCACAAACCAGCATTCAGCTGGATTGGAGCGATAATCCCAATCCTGCCTTTAATGAAACAGGCTTCGAGATTTACAGGGGCACTGTATCGGGCGGACCTTACACGCTGATCGCTATTACGGGAGCGAATGTGCTCACTTACCTGGACCAGAACCTTCCGTCTAACAAAAAATATTTTTATCTCGTTCGCGCAATTAATAATACAAGCGCAGCGCCCACTAACAGCAACGAAGCAAACGCTACCACAAAAGCAGATAACAGTGCACCTACTGCGCCGGGCAACCTGCGTACTACAGTGGCAGGAAGATTCTCTGTTTCGCTGAAGTGGGATGCATCTACGGATGATGCAGGCGTTTCCAAATACGATATCTATGTGAACGGTGCCAAGCTTTTCACTACAGATCAAACTTCATATATAGTAAATGAGCTCGACAGCTTCCAGCGTTACAATTTTGCGGTGCGCGCAAAAGACGTTGCAGGCAACCTTTCACCTTTCAGCAATCAGATAAGCGTAGTGACCAAGCTGCAGGGATTGTTCTATGAATATTTTGAGGCGCCGAGCTATACACAGGTCCCTGATTTTGATGCACTGGGCACGCCTGCTGAAGTTGGATTAAGCACTACCGCTGATATTACCGTACGCAACCGCAACGACCAGTTTGCAATGATCTGGCGCGGATATATTAAGATACCAACCAACGCCACCTATACGTTTGAAACATGTTCAGACGATGGAAGCAAGTTGTACGTAAATATGCCGTATGCAAACAGCTCAACGGCAACGGTAACCAACGATTTCATACGCGGCAGCACCACCTGCCAAACGGGTACTATAACACTTGTTGCCGGCTCGGTATATCCCATAACAGCTACTTTCTTTGAAGCTAACGGCAACCAGGAAATGACTTTATATTGGAGAAACAACGCAGGCCTTGCAAGGCAGGTAATTCCTGTTGCGCAATTTGCTGACAGCTTCACTCCTGCCGGCACCGCCCCAACAGCTCCTTCGGGCCTGGCAGCAGTGGCCGGCGGATTCGACCGCATCAATCTCAGCTGGGTTGATAACAGCAATAATGAATCAGGTTTTGAAGTGGTTCGCTCAACTTCACTTGCGGGCACTTATGTGAACATAGGCACAACCGGTGTGGGTGTAACTTCTTTCATCGATTCAGGCCGCAATGCATCTACTCCATACTGGTATAAGGTGCGCGCAATCGGTGCAACAGGCGAATCAGCATTCTCGGCAACTGCAACTGCCACTACGCAGGCAATACCTGCGGCTCCTGCAGCTCCAACTTTGCTGGCGCTTAATGTTCCTTCTTCTTCTCTTATCAATCTTGTATGGAACGATAATTCATCCAACGAAACAGCGTTCGAGATCTATCGCTCTACCAATAACAATACTAATTTCAGGCTTATCACTACGGTAGCCGGCGGATTGGGTGTGCAGAAAGTTTATGCTGATGCAGGCCTGTTTGCCAACGTACGTTATTACTATAAGGTACGTGCGGTAGGAGTAGGCGGCGCTTCTTCATACTCAAATGAAGTAAACGGAAAAACGCTGAACACGGTTCCTGTAATTACAGACATTCTTGATTTTACTGTTCGTTTCAATGCGCCTTATACAATGCCATTGGTTGCTAACGATGCCGATGGTGATGCATTGACCTTTACTTCTGATAATCTTCCTCCGTTCGCAACCATTACACCGGGCACCAATGGTACCGCCAATGTAACTTTCAATCCCGGCTTCAGCGACCAGGGCGGATATGTGATCAATATTTACGTGAACGATGGCAACGGCGGAAAGGATACTACTTACCTGAACGTGCTGGTTAATGATAATTACCCGCCAACGCTTAACCCTATCAGTGATATTACAGTGGATGAAGGCACAGTGCTTAATGTGAACCTTGTAGCCAACGATAATGAGAACCCGGCTTATATCAGCTGGACGTTTACCAACCTGCCGGCATTCGGAAGCTTCAATAATACCGGAGGAAATGGTACGCTGCATTTAACGCCAGGCTACGCTGCTGCAGGTGTATACAATGTAAGTGTGATGGTTGATGATGGATTTGGCGCATGGGTAGCGCGTTCATTCAATATTACAGTTGTACAAAAAGATCCGAATGAAAAGATACAGGTGAGCATTAAAAATGCCACTACGGCCCCTGCTCCATGGAACAATATGGGCAGCCAGACTATTTCGGCGCTCAAGAATACGAACAACGTAACTACAACAATAGGCGCTACGGTTGTGAACAGCTGGCAGTTCAACCTGAGCGACCAGGGCGCGCAAACAGGCAGCAATTCAGGAGTGTATCCTGATGCAGTGATGAAAGATGCTATCTATTGGGGTTATTTCCTGGGCAATAATTCTGTAGACGTAAGCACGCTTAATATTACAGGATTAAATCCTGCAAAGAAATATACGCTTGTATTTTTCGGCAGCAGTGTTTACAACCTGTATCCTGATCATGGCAGCACTACCTACGCTGTGGGTGCACAATCAGCTACATTGGGTGTTCAGAACAATACCGCCAACAAAGTATTCCTTGTAGACATTAGCCCCAATGCAAGTGGAGTGATCAGTGTAACCATGACGGGCGATCCGCATCCTGACCTGGGCGGCTGGCTCAATGCATTCGAGATCATCAATCAATACGATGATGGCACAAAGCCTGCACGTCCTACCAATTTCACAGGAGCATTTGTTGAACACAAGGGTGCATCACTCACTTGGACAGACGTAGCGTATAATGAACGCCGTTATAAGATTTACAGGTCTACCAATATCAACGGACCTTACACGCTGCTGAACCCCGGCGCCAACAATGTTGACGCCACCAGTTATACTGATGCTACAGCGGTTCCGCTTACTCAGTACTATTATTACGGGGTAGCGAACAATGCAGTAGGTGATTCTGATCCCAGCGATACTGTTTCGATACTTACAGGAAACAACACACCAGTGATCACCGGCCTGGATAATATTTTCGTGAAAACGGAAGCCACGGTGAATGAACCATTCACTGTTACTGATAATGCAGGCGATATAGTTACTGTTACAGCCCCGGTTCTGCCTGCGTTCGTAACGCTTCAATCGCTTGGCGGCAGCAGCTACAGGCTGGTTGCAACTCCCGGAAAGGAATACCTGGGCAATCACAACGTTACGGTTACGGCTACAGACAATAAAGGCGGCAGCATCAGCAAGACCATTGTTGTACAGGTAGCTGATAAGCGCACGCGCTCTTTCTATGTGAACTTCGGGCCGGATGGCAACAGCGGCGGCGCTCCATGGAATGATTTTGTAGGCTTCGCTTATGCCAGTAAGCAACTGCTGAACCTTAAAGATGAAGCAGGTGTTACCACAGGCGTGAGCATACGTATGGACAGCAGCTGGACGAATGTGTTCGACCTTGGACAAATGACCGGCAATAATTCAGGAATCTATGCAGATTCAGTGCTCAAAAGTGGTGTGCTGTCTACTCAAACAACCGCAAGACGGATCACCTTCCTGGGTCTTACTGCAGGCAAAAAATACAACGTGGCATTCGTTGGAAGTGCTAACGACGGATATACTGCCATGGCAGATTATTCTGCTACCGGTGCAACATCAGCTTCGCTCAACGGGCGTTACAATACGCACAGGGTAGCTTATCTTAATGGTATCACTCCTACAGGAAGTAATACCCTGCAGGTAAGCATTACAAAACAGGCTGCTTCTAATACAATGTACCTGAGCGGTATCGTGCTGGAAGAGTATACAGATACAGTGCCTGTAATGAACCCGATCTATCTTCATGCAGAGCCTAAGGATAAAAATTCAGTAGAGCTGGTGTGGGCTGAAAGAGCTACTAACGAAACAGGGTACGAGGTATACAGGGCTACCGCCGCTGCTGGTCCGTGGACACTAATTGTCACCACCGGTGCCGGTGTTACAACTTACCTGAATACAGGCCTTACAGCAAATACCAAATACTGGTATCGGGTAAGGGCAAGACGCAACACAGGCCCGATCTTCTCTGAATACAGCAATACCGAGGCAACTATAACACCTAAGTCGATCGTGTATGTGAACCTTACATTCACTTATCCTGCATCGCTTCCGTGGAATAATACCAATGTAAATCCGGATGCAGGCAAAACCTTCCCGGATCTTAAGAACGATGCAAACCAGAGCACCGGTATAACTATGTCCATCACACAAAACTTCAATGGACAAAACGATGCAGGCATGCAAAGCAGCGGTGCGGGAATATTCCCTGATGCAGTAATGAGAAGTTGTTACTGGACAGACCGTTTGCAACAGGCCCAGTTTAAATTAACCGGGCTCAACCACGGCAAGCGTTACCGCATTGGCTTCTTCGGAAGCATCGGGCCTGGCTGGGACGATAATTATACTGCCACTTACAGCGTTGGAAACAGAAAAGTTTACCTGAACTCGCGCAGGAATGATTCTGAAGTGGTATACATCGGTGATATACAACCTGATGCAAATGGAGAATTATTCCTTACCGCTTCCACTACCGCACAGGCAGCGTACGGCTTTACCACAGCAATAGTGATACAGTCTTACGACGATATTACCGGCGGAACAGTACTCAACAGGGAACTGCCAGGCGGTGATGAAGAAGTGATAGTTGACAAGGGTATAAATCAAAGAGGCGTAGCCACTGCAGAAGCGGTCATCGAAGAGGATAAATTAAAAGTACGTGTGCTGGCTTATCCTAATCCGTTTACTGATAATCTGAAGATTGATTTCTATAACAGTGCGTCCGGCAACCAGGTGAGCATAGATATCGTGGACCTTACGGGCAGGCTGGTATACCAGCGTCAGGCCGGCAGGGTGCCAGCAGGTATGAACACGCTGAGGCTGGATGTAGCCAACAGCATGATGACGCCAGGAGTATACATGGTTCGCCTCAATATCAATGGAACCGTGGCCCATACTGCCAAGCTCATCAAGGTCAGAAAATAGCTAAATAACAAATACAAGATCCGGGGGACTATAAACTCCCGGATTTTTTTGATACTTTTCCGTGCCGATTCAGTGCCTTACCTTTTTGCTTGTAAAAATCTACCTGGAAAACCATCGCTTAAACCATTTAGAAACCACTTGCCCGCAAGAACATTACTTTTGCAGGTAGGTAGAAACCACAAATCAGCTATCTCATGGACCTGCTGTATCTATTTCATTCGTTGATGCGCAAAAAATGGATCATCATTTTCGCCACCATTGTAGGTGTGGCGGCTGGTGTTGCCTTTGCGATGACCATCAAAAAAACTTACACTTCCCTTGCCCAGTATTCCACCGGATTTACCATGGGTCAGAAGGTAAAGATCAAATCTGAAGAGGCGCTTAACATCTTCGAGATCGATTTCCAGTTCAGAAACGTGATCGAGACATTCCGCTCTCCATCGGTGTTGGGGATGGTGGGTTATAACCTGCTGCTTCACGACCTGGAATCGCCTACTCCATTCAGGCAACTCACTGAAGAGCAGAAAAGTTACCCGATCATTTCTGCCATCAGCAAGGAACGCGCAAAGCAGATCCTGCAGGCCAAGTTGGTAACGCTGGAGCTGCTCACCAATAATGTTCCTGAAGAGAAAAAAGTGAGCGACCTGCTGTGGCTGTATGGTTATACCCAGGACGAGTTGTCGAAAAAATTGATGATCGAGCGCGCTATGGGCACTGACTATCTCAATATCTGGTTTAAATCTGAGAACCCTGAATTGTCTGCTTACGTTGTAAACAATGCAGGAACAGAGTTCGAACGCTTCTTTTCAAAGATCTATTCAACACGTACAACGGAATCGGTTGGCAAGCTGGACAGCATTACCAACGCCAAAAAAAGAGAGCTCGACGAAAAGACAAAGATTTATGAGAATTTCCGTACCAAACTGGGAGCGCCGGATATTGGTGGAAGAAGTGTGGCAGCCATGGAGGTTGTAAAAGAAGTTACCAGCAGGTACACTGATGAATTTGCCAAAATGAACACCTTGAAAGCACAGCTGAAATCTGTAAACGATCAGCTGAGCAATCTTGGATCAGGCACCACTACCTCAGTACCCAGCAATAATGCAGAACTGTTTCGCCTTCAAAAAGAGAATCAGCGCCTCGCATCGGAACTGGCAGACAAAGGTGGCACAGATGCTACTATTCAGAACCAGATCGACGCTAACCAGCGAAAAATACTGTCGCTTACACCCAGCCAGGGCGGCGCTGCAAGAAATACAAAACTGCAGGAGCAACGCGATGACCTGAACAGGCAAAAGTTCAGCCTGCAGGCAGATATCACTTCTTCTGAACAAAACGTAAACCTCTACCGCAGCAAGATGCAGGAGTATGAGAGGATCGCCAACCAGGGTGGCGGATCTACGGTACTTGCCTCTGCTTATGAGAGCGATCTTAAAATATTGACCAACGAATATGAATTGTTGAAAAACCGGGTTCAGGGAGCGCAGGACGTTAATGTTGCTCCCGAAATCAATTTCAAGAAAACGCTTATTGGACAGCCTCCTTTGAACCCCGATCCTTCCAAGCGTATGCTGATCATAGCTGCAGCCGGCATTGCCATGCTTGTGTTGTCAACGCTGCTGATCATTTTACTTGACCTGCTGGATGGCTCGCTGAAAACGCCTTCTGTTTTTATGCGCGACACGAGATTGAAATTGCTGACTACAATAAATAAGGTAGACCTGAAGAAAAAAGATGTTGCATCTTATTTCAACCTGGAAGCTGATCCTGACAGAAGGGACAACAACAGCCTGTTCATCGAAAACCTGCGCAAGCTGCGCTACGAGATCGAAAATACCGGCAAAAAATACTTCCTGTTTACCAGCAACAAGCCAAGAGAAGGTAAATCAACCATCATGGAAGCGCTGGCAAATGGCCTCAGCATGAGCCGGAAGAAAGTATTGCTGATCGATTCTAATTTCTCTAATAATACACTTACCAGGAAGTTCGAAGCTAAACCTTCGCTTGAGCAGTACAGTATGAACGGGGAAAAAAATCCGCTGGAAAAATTCCGCACTATTGTAACCGCTACCAATATTCCCAACGTGGATGTGGTGGGCTGCAAGGAAGGAAATTATACGCCTTCGGAAATTTTACCCAAGAACAACCTGCTGGAAAACCTGCGTGCAGTAAGCGATCAGTACGATTATGTGTTTATTGAAGGCGCTGCGTTGAACAATCATGCAGACAGTAAAGAGCTATCGAAATATGTAGATGGCATTGTTTCTGTATTTTCATCTAAGTCCGTAATTCGCCAGACCGATAAAGAATCTATTCACTTCCTGCGTAAAACAGGCGACAAATACGTAGGCGCTGTGCTGAATGGTGTAGAGGCTGAGAACCTGGACCTTTAACCAAGCTGAATGGCCGGATTATTCAATAGCAGGTATATTTTAGCCAGGGACCGCCATGCATGGGTTGACTATGCAAGGGGTATCTGCATCATTTTGGTTTGCTATCGTCATACATACGAAGGGCTTACCAATGCCGATGTGCTTCAGGCAGATCATTACCCGCTGTTGAAATACCTGAACGTTTTCTTTTTTAGTTTCAGAATGCCGCTCTTCTTTATTGTTTCAGGAATATTTGTAGGACTAAGCCTTGCGAGAAAAGGTGTAGGACAATACATTGCAGACAGGTTCCGCAATATTCTTTATCCATGCCTTATCTGGGGCTTTCTGCAAATAACACTGCAACTGCTGTTCACTGATTATGTGAATGCAGAGCGTGAGCCCATGGATTATTTATACCTTTTAATTGCACCGCGTAAAATAGAACAGTTCTGGTACCTCAATGCATTGTTCAGCGTAAGTGCATTGTATGTGATACTTAAAATGAAAGGAAAGCTTAATTCGTGGCAGCAGCTGGGCCTTGGCCTGGTGCTGTACTCAGTAGCTGCCCTTTGCACAATTAATTACATCGATATTGGTCTTTTTGGCGATGTGTTTTTCTTTTATCCATTTTTTGCGGTTGGCGATTGCATTTCGCATCTCATCACCAATCCGAAAAAACATCCTTTCATTGCTTCAAGAAAAATGTTCTTAGTGCTATTGCCCATTTTTTTTGCCGCGCAGTATTTTTTTACAACGGTCAACCTGCAGCATGGCAATGATTATTACGTGCAGCATTTTGAGCCTGCGCTGTACGCTCTCATAGCCTTGTGTGGTTGTGTGTTTGTACTGAACGTTTCTTTCCTGTTGCAGGAATTTAATATAGCAAGGTTCCTGAGAGTGATCGGTTATCACTCGCTTTATATTTACGTGATGCACCTGATGGTGATTGCAGCCTTCAGGGCATTTTACCTGAAGGTGCTGCATGGTGAGAACCTGCCGTTATTTATGACCATTGGTGTGCTCAGCGGTCTGTTTGTTCCCATAATTTTTTTCAACCTGGCAGAAAAAGCAGGTATGGGATGGCTGTTCGCACTTAAGAAAAAAAAACCGGCTGATGAGCAGCCGGCAGTTTCCAATGTAAAACCAGCCGTTGAAAACAGAGCACGGCCTGTAACACTTTAGTGGATTGGGGATTTTGAAAATCACAATCTGAAATCACAGAATCCGAAATGAGTTTTCGCCTTATGGAACATAGGTTCATACAAGACAGGGATATAGTTATGTTCAGCATGCAGCCATGGGATGCTGCAACTGCCTGCAATTTCAAGGAAATGGCCTTCGAATTTGCAAAAAATAACCGTGTCTTATATGTGAACCGCGCAGCAGACAGGATCTCGCTGATGAAACACCGGAACGATCCGCTGATGCAGGCGCGCCTGGCTACCGTAAAAAAAGGCATTGACGAACTGATAACTGTTCAGCCAAACCTTTGGGTGCACAATCCACGCACCGTGCTGGAATCACTCAACTGGATGCCCTTTGCCGGATTGTACGAGGCTGCCAACCGCATCAATAGCAATCGTCTCGCAAAAGAGATCAACAAGATCACTCAGCAACTGAACTTCCGCGATATTATCCTGATCAACGATAATGATTTTTTCCGCGGCATCGATCTCAAAGAACTGGTGCCCTGTACCGACTATATTTTTTACATCCGCGACTACCTGAATTTTCAACCCTGGTTTCGCAGGCATGGCCCACGCATGGAGAAAAAAATGATAGAGAAGGTAGACCTGGTAGTAGCCAATTCACTTTACCTGGCTAATTACGCGGGAAAATTTAATCCATACAGCTACGATATCGGCCAGGGCTGCGACCTCGAAAGCTACCTGGTTCAAGAGCCGCCGGTACCCGCCGATCTTGAAGGCATTCCGCATCCGATCATTGGTTACTCCGGCGCCATCAGCGGCACAAGGCTCGATAAAGACATTTTCTGCCACATAGCAGAGCAGATGCCCGATTGCAGCCTGGTGCTGGTAGGTCCTGTTACCGATGATTTTGATGCAGCCGCGTTGCAGCAATATAAGAACATCCATTTCCTGGGAGTAAAACCTCCGGCCGCCGTTCCGGGTTATGTATATCATTTCGACGTATGTATCAATCCGCAACTGGTGAACCAGCTTACAGTAGGTAATTATCCGCGCAAGGCAGATGAATACCTCGCTATGGGTAAGCCGATGGTGGCTACAGAAACGGAGACCATGAAAT
Source organism: Chitinophagaceae bacterium (assembly GCA_049689695.1). GTDB lineage: Bacteria > Bacteroidota > Bacteroidia > Chitinophagales > Chitinophagaceae > DASPKM01. The sequence continues at coordinate 19,903 of JBAVMD010000872.1, forward strand.
TTTTTGAAGAGCATGTATTCCTTTGCAAAAGCAAAGAGGAATATGTGCAGCGCATCCGCACCATTCTTCAGGACCAGGCTTTACAAAATGAGGCTTCAAAACAGAAAAGGCGCGCTTTTGCGTTATCTCATTCGTGGACGGAAAGCATCGGCAGATTGGGTGATGCTTTTTACGATCATCAATTAAAAAACAATAAACAATATGACAGAAGGCAATTGGCATAAACACAAATTCAGCCGGTATGAAACCATTCTCACAGTTTTTGTGATAAGCTTCCTGCTGCTCATGTTTATGAAATTCCTTTTTTTTTAAGCTATGTCGTTCCCCGCTCCAAATACAGGCTTTTCAATAACGGGCTGGCTTCGTTACCATATAATGGAAAAGAAGCTGAACACCTGGGTAGGTTACCTGCTGGTGGCCTTGCTGGGGGTAGGCATTGCATATATGTCTGTTTTCATGAGCTACAAGATGGTGCTGATGCTGGCAGGCGTTTTCTTTTTTGCAGTGCTTGGTGTTGCGTGTGTACTGTATCCATACTTCGGTTATTATACTACCATTATCATATCGTGTTTGATTTTTACTCCGGAGCGAATGATCGGTCTTTCGCTGCCTTTTGGTTTTGCAATAGAGATATTTAGTTATCTCACCTTGCTGGGAGCGGTAACGCAAGGCTATGCAAAGCGGGAAATAGACCGTAGCTTCTGGCGGCATCCGTGCACCATTTGCCTAATCGTGATATTCGGTTTCTTTACGCTGCAGGCTGTGAATCCTTCGCTGCACAGCAAATTAGGATGGTTCAATTATTACAGGAAGTTCATCAGCTTCGCTGCATTTTATTTTCTTACCTACTGCCTGCTGAACTCAAAAGAATCGATCCGCTTCTTCCTCAAGTTCTGGGTGATCATGATCTCGTTCCTGGCCTTGTATGCTTGCAAGCAGCAATGGTTTGGATTCTTTGGTTGGGAAACCAACTGGATCATGGCAGATGAAAAACGAATGGAGCTATTGTACCAGCAGGGATTGATGCGCAAATTTTCGATGCTGAGCGACCCGGCTGCTTCCGGTGTATTGTTCGCGGCATTCATGGTAATGATGCTGGTGCTTGCCATCCGAACATCCAACAAAATGCATAAATACCTGTTGTATGTTTTTTCGATGATCTGTTTCCTGGGGGCGAGCTATTCCGGAACCAGGACATCGAACCTGATATTGATAGGCGGCGTATTCTTTTACGCGATTGCCACCATTTATG
>JBAVMD010000873.1:0-15106 GCA_049689695.1 Chitinophagaceae bacterium
CATAAGCGGTATCTACGGGTCCAAGCATTATTGCTCCCAGGGCAAATGCACTGCTGAATTTTCCTGCGGTAGAAGCAGTTCCCGTTGCACGGTTTTTATATTTGAATAAACCCTGTGGTTCTCCTGAGCAAAAATAAACCGGACGTTCAAATCCTTTTCCATAAAAACTATCTTCTTTCGGAATGCGCATGCCGGCATGATCGCGGTCGTCACCCAGTTGATTGAACATCCAATCTTTTTGCGGATGCATTTTCAGCAGCCAGTCCAATCCCCATTTTGCTTCGTCTAAAACATCTGCACGATCATTATATCCGGCAAGACCGTTTGACTGGTGCTTATCACCAAATACATTCGGAAAATCGCGGTAAGCAGCAAGCAGATGATAAGTTGCGTTTGCTGAAGTGGCAGAGTATTGCAAATAATCCGATGCATCGTGCCAGCCGCCGGATACATTAATGTGCGTACTGTCCGGCATAGGTCCGTACATGGTATAGCCATCGTGTGTATGGCAGGAGTCTTTCAGGAAGGGATTGAAGCCGCTTCTTTGCTGGCGCATATAACGCAAGCAAAAATCGGCTGCGCCTTTGTATACATCTTCGTTGATAAGAAATTCAGGAGAAGTAGTTTCACCTGCCTGGAGAAAATATTTGCCACCGTTTTTGAACGATGAAAAGTCAAGGCGATAAGTTTGTGCGAAAGGGCCGTATGCGCCGCAAGGCTTACCGGCTTTGCCGTTGTAAACTACTTTGCCGGTAAGCACATCCACCAGCTGAAAATTTACTATGGTATGCGGTCGCATGCCTCCCCATACAGCGATTTTTGGAGAGGAAGGTTTGTACCCGAGCAGGTTTACGCGTATGTACGCATCTTTTTCATCTTTTGATTGATGGGACGTTGTTAGCACACTTGCGCAGGCAATAGATAAAAGTATGAGGAATAATTTCATAATTATAAACTCGTCTTAAAGCTAAGGAAGGGAACGCGGATTATCAGGATCAGTTAGGATATTTTAAGATCAGTTGCTGTAATTGCCTGGAGATTATAAATATTCAAGAACAAATCCTAAAACATCCTAATTAATCCTGACAATCCGCGTTCCCTCTTCTATTCATAACTCATCTGAAACCGTTCAAGATTCGGCTTATACTTTCTCTCCCGCTTCAGCTCATATTCATAAATGATATTTCCCACCTCTTTAAAAAAAGGATAACCTGTTTCCTCGTATTCATACTTGTTATCATTCAACACTCCATCTTTATTTACATAGATCACACCCGTAAGCATGAACTCAACCTTGTTTTTAAAATCAACTATATAAGCCGCATCTGTCAAAAAGCCGTAAGACCATCCCGTTTTATTGAACACGCGTATGTGCGGTGGCGGCACGCCTCTGCCGGATTTGAACATAAAGAATTTCGTATAGCTCGTAAAATATTCTGAAGTATCATAAACAGGGTAGTGGCTTTCGTATGGATAAGATGACATCCACCGGTAAAGAAATTTATAATCATCATCCGTAAGCCTGAATCTTTTAGCTGCAGGCATTGAAGAAGGAAAGAGCACCGACTGCAATATTTGCTGCTGGCTTTCCAAAGGAAAATTGTTGTGCGTGGTAAAATCCATCGGCTCATTAATTAACTGGTCCTCGCGGTTCATGTGCGCCCGGCCCACCAGTAATTTTTTGCTGAAATCGAATTTGATGTTGCTGTACGCAGCCGGTTGTGCATATACCAGTCGATCGCCCTGCACAAACCGGATGGCGTTGGTATGGCGGTTCTGTTCTTCAGTCATGCGTACAAAGCGGCGCGTGATGCGGATGTCTGGATAACCTTTCTTCCACAATTGAGTATTGATGGTTTCCTGCCCCAAAAATTCGTAGAGCCTGCTATATGCATCGTTATCGCTCACGAGGAATATCTTTCTGATGTATTGCGCAATGGATGGAAGTCCGTTGGCTGCCGTGGTATCTTTCAAAACTACCGTTTGCACTTCGAAAGAACTATCGGTAAGCATCGCCGTTTCGCGGCCAAGTCCCTGGATCTTCAGGTCATTTATTTTCTCCAATGCAAGAAAGGCCAGCGGCATTTTCACGGTAGAAGCCGGGTTGAAATAGCGGTCTTTGTTTACATGCAGGTAGTAATTTTTAAAATGCGGTTGATTATTCTTATCCCTGTCGATCCGCGTATAGATAAGCTGGTACTGGAATGTATCGGGCTGATCGAGTACCTGTTTCAGCAACGGCGATGCCTGTTGACGCAGCAATTGGTCCAGCCAGGGATCGGTTTTGTCCTGGGCCAACAGCATTGCCGGGATCAGTAATAAGAAAAGGAGAATGCGCATTTTGTGTCCCGGATTTTGAAGCCGGCTCCCTGTGTTCCCGGATTAAAAATCCGGGATACGTGACCAAGATAATTATTCCCGTTATTTTTGACCGCATTTTATTAAAACACACTACATGAAACTTGTTTCCTATTTAAGAGAAGGAAGTGACCAGCTGGCGGTATTGGTTGATGGATTTTTGTTTGACCTGGATGTGCTGCATCCCGAACTGCCTAACAGTATGAGCATACTGCTCACTTATTGGGAATCGCTGATGGAAGTAATGCAAAAGGGAGAAGCGGCCATTAAAGAAGGAAGGATCAGCAAGGACCGTGGCTTTCCTTTTGCGGAGGCCAATGTATTATCACCCGTACCTTTCCCTTCTTCCTGCAGGGATGGGTATGCGTTCAGGCAACACGTTGCCGCGGCCAGGCGTAACCGGAAAGTGGATATGATCCCTGAATTTGATCAATACCCGATCTTTTATTTTACCAATCACCATACGTTGCAGGGCCCGGGCGTAGTTAATTGCATGCCTGACCATTTTGAAAAGCTCGACTTTGAGCTGGAATGCGCCATTGTGATCTGCAAGCATGGGCGTAATATTCGTGCGGAGCAGGCGGATGAATACATCGGCGGTTTGATGATCATGAACGATCTCAGCGCCCGCAGGCTGCAGATGGAAGAAATGCTGCTGAACCTCGGGCCTGCAAAAGGAAAAGATTTTGCCACGGCAATAGGCCCCTGCCTGGTTACCTTGGATGAATTGGAGACTTATGAGATCCCGCCCAAGGAAGGGCATGTGGGGAAAAGCTGGAACCTGCGCATGCAGTGCTTTGTGAATGGAAAGCAGGTGAGCGATGGTAATTTAGGCGATATGGACTGGACCTTTGCGGAGATCATTGAGCGCGCGTCGTATGGCGTGGATCTTTATCCGGGCGATATCATCGGCAGCGGAACAGTTGGTACCGGTTGCTTCCTCGAACTCAATGGAACCGGCAAGCTGAATGATCCAAACTACCAGGAGCAGTGGCTGAAGGAAGGGGATGTTGTAGAGATGGAAATTGAGGGGTTAGGAAGATTGAGCAATACGATTGTGCGAGAGGAAGATGATTTTTCTATTTTAGCGAAGAAGAAATGATGATATTATTTCACGCAAAGGCGCAAAGATTTCGCAAAGCCGCAAAGGGTATCGCATACAGCAATTCTTAGCGCCTTTTTCTTCTTCTTTGCTGTCTTTGCGTGAAACCCACACAAGTTTATTAAAACCTCATGCTTACTCTTACACTCAAAGATCTAACAACGCCTCAACGTCAAAACTACCTGCAACACGCAGTAGCCCCCCGGCCCATCTGCTTTGCAAGTACAATTGATAAAGAAGGGAATGTAAACCTCAGCCCGTTTAGCTTTTTCAACCTGTTCTCCACTGATCCGCCGGTAGTGATCTTTTCCCCTTCGAGAAGAGTGCGGGATAACTCTACCAAGCATTCACTGCAGAATGTGCTGGAAGTACCGGAAGTAGTTATAAATATTGTTGACTCCGATATGGTACAGCAAACCAGTCTTGCCAGCTGTGATTTTCCAAAAGATGTAAGCGAATTTGTGAAAGCCGGCTTTACTCCCGTTGCCGCTTCTCTTGTTAAACCTCCCATGGTAAAAGAAAGCAAGGTGAAAATGGAATGCCGCGTGCTGGAAGTAAAATCGCTTGGCGAATCAGGCGGTGCAGGCAACCTCGTTATCTGTGAAGTGCTGCTGATGCATATTGATGACAGCATCCTCAACGAGAACAATATGATCGATCAACGCAAGCTGCATCATGTTGCCAGGCTGGGCGGCGACTGGTATTGCAAAGTGGATGAATCTAACCTGTTCATGGTAGAAAAGCCAAACGTGAAATTAGGCATCGGTATAGACGTGCTGCCCGAGCATGTACGCAAAAGCAATATTCTTTCCGGCAACAATCTCGGCCAGTTGGGAAATGTGCATGAAATGCCCGTGATCGATCCTGCATTTGAAGATGATCATCTCAAACAGATCGTTCAATACTACAGCATCAATCCTGAAGAAATGGAAAAAGAAGTGCATGCGTATGCAAAGAAGCTGCTGGATGAAGGAAAAGTCCGGGAAGCGTGGCAGGTGTTATTAAATGTTGGATGAAATTTCACGCGTGAAACCACTCTCAATCATATATAAAGCATAATTCATAATGGCTCTCGCTTCCTGTATACGTACGTAAGGAATAGTCACTAACCCGCCGGCGGTATACAAATCAACCGTGGCAAGATCGCGGCCTTCCTGGTAAATGGATTGCTGAATGGATACAGACTGTATCATATCCCACCGCAAAACCAATTCTTCTCTTCCAAAAAACCCGCGCCTTATCTGTAATGCTTCATGATCTGCCCATAGCCTGAATTTTCGCTGGAATAATACAGCTGTTATTGCCGTAAGCAATACCCAGGCAGTCAGCCACAGCACATTCCATTTTAAAAAATAAAAAGCAGCAGCGCCAAGTACCAAAGCTGGTAATAAACCTCTGAGCAAAGTGCGACGCGAAATATAATCCGGGTGAATGCGCAGGGGTTTAATACCATCAATTGGCAAAAGCGGGTGATACTGTTGCAACAGCAGCGGTATCATTGCAGCGTTGGTAATAGGCACTTTAATGCGCAGCTTTTCTTTGATATCGTCGTACCCTATCGCATGAAAATGCAAAAGGTAAAGGCCCATGCGCTGACGCACCCAGTTAGCCTTCCAGGAAATGTATTGCACTTTACTAAAAGGCACCAGCTTTTCCTGGATATTCACCAGCCCTGAATGAATAAGAAAACCTTTTTCCGACCGGCTGATCCTGAAATCGTAATATTTCAACACCACTCTTACCGTGGAGATAACAACAGAAACTATCAGCGGCAGAATAAGACCTGCTATCAATATTAAACCAACAGAAGGGTTTGATTTGTACAGCCAGTTCACAACACTGTCGTACTCACTGTTAAAAACACTTTTTAACTGTTCAATGGCGGAAAAGAAAAACGCGATCATCAGCAAAAAAGCTTCCAGGTGATTGGCGGAGATGCTCAGCCTGAAAAGGTCGTTGCCTGTCAGTTGAATAAGCACTTCTTCCTTGGGTGGAATGGGTATTTCTTCTGTTGCAATGCCAGGTTTTGCATGCAGGATAAAACGCTTGAATGCCTCTGCTTCGGTTTTATCGATGGCATCGATCTTTACTTCGATCTTTTCTGATCCCGCTGAATCGAACGATAGCCTGGCTGCATTGAAAATACTGTGCAGCCAGGTTTGCTCGATGTGAACGGCCTGTATCTTATCTAACGGAAGAGAGATCGTTTTTTTTGTGATGAAGCCACTTTTAATAATAAGATCGTCCTGCTGAATATAAAACCGGAAATAAATAAATTCAACGATCGATCCCAAAAGCGAAAGCGAGGAAATGCCAATGATCATCATTTCAAAAGAATCGAACTGGTTAGCCCTGTTCCTGAACAGGTAAAACAGCATGATAGGCCAGAATATCTTCAGCAGCCTGATGATGATCTTATAAAGGATGATGAATAACGCTGCCCATGACTGACGCTGGGGCAGCGACCAATCAGTTTGCGGGTTGCTCATCGTTTCTTACTTTATGCATGATGAACTCGCGGATGGCAGCAGCTTTTTCTTCGGTAAGGCCCGGTATCTTCAGATCAGACCCATCGCTGCCAGAAGTAAACAATGAAATGGAAGCCAGTCCGTATTGGCGCTCTAACGGCCCGGCATGAACGCTGCAATGCTGAATGCGGTTGAATGGGCAGACATGGAGTTCACGAATAATAAAACCGGTGCGGTACATCACGTCCTTTTCGCGCATGGCATAGGCTTTCCGCAGGAATGATTTATTGGAGAGCCAGTAACTGGTAATGATAATAAGCAACCATAGACCGGCGGCCATACCGATGATGGCAGGTTGATGCAATGCTTTGATAAAAAAAATGGCGACTCCGCCAATAACAAGGATAAGGATCGAAGTGATCAGCCATTCTATCTGCAACACTTTCCAGTAGGATGGTTCGATCGGCTGAAAGCTCACTTCTTCCGCTTTGGGCAATAACGCAAGTTCAATGGAGGAGTTACTGAATTCCATTGAATAAAATTACGGGCTAAAAGAAAATACAACACAGATTATTATGATCCGACTAATGAATTGATCAGAAAAGAAAAAGCACGGATTGAAAGAAGGATTAAAGGATTCCACGGATTAAGTGCCGTTCTGTATTGGAGTAACCGTGCTGAAACATCCGTGTAATCCTTTAATCCTTCTTTTAATCCGTGCTTTTATTTATAATTTATCATCGTCCCAAACTCCCAAAAACCTTCTTCAAAATCTCCGTTGTCCTGGCCCTTGGGTTGGCGCGGATGTTCGCTTCTTCTTTTGCTATCTGGTCGAAAAGCGCATCCACTGCTTTTTCGGTAACATAAGAAGGAAGGTCTGGATTTAATTTGTTGAAAGTAGTAGGCAGGCGGTTATATGCAGTGATGATATCGGAATAATGCCTGGTTGCCTCCAGCTTGTCAAGCGAGCGTTGAATGATGGGTGAAAAAGCTGCGCTTAGCTTAGCGGTAGTCTTTTCACGGAAATACCGGGTAGCAGCATCGTTCTCGCCCCTGATGATATTAAACGCATCCTGGATGGTCATTTCGCGAATGGCTTCAGTAAAAATGGGAGTGGCATAGCCTACTGCGTCTTCCGCGGCGCGGTTGATCTGCAGAATGGCGCGGTCAACGGTCTTGCTCATGCCAAGGTCACGCATCACATTCTCTATCTTCCTCGCATCGGGCGGCAAAAACAGCCTATATGCCTGATTGCCAAAGAATCCGTCTTGCTTGTTGAGGTAGCTGATACCGGTGCTAACGCCCTTATCCAGGGCCTGGCGAATACCTTGCGCGGCCTCTGTTTCAGTAACAGAACCGGGGGTCCCGCCAAGACTGCCAAGGCTGCCGCAACCTGCCAGAAAACCAACGGCCATGAGTAGAGTAAAAATGTTTCGTTTCATAAAGTATGTTATTTAGCAGCACTCACTCCAAAATCAGGCCAGCAGAGACGCAAGATGCAAAGGAAAGTATAATAATTAGCTGATCAGCTAATTACCCCAATCAGCTAATTAGACCTTATTTTTGCACCACTTTATAAAAAAGGGTTACTACATGAATTTGCCACATCTATCAGAGCAGGAGATCATCAGGCGCGAGAAAATGAAGGAGCTGCAGCAATTGGGCATCGATCCCTATCCCGCTCCGCTTTATCCAGTTAATACGTCATCCATTCATATAAAGGAGCATTTTAAAGGCGAAGAGAACAAGGCTGAATTTGAAAATGTATGCATCGCAGGCCGCATCATGAGCATCCGCGACATGGGCAAGGCCAGCTTTGCTGTGCTGCAGGATAGCCTGGGAAAGATCCAGATATACGTGAGACGCGATGATATTTGCCCCGGCGAAGACAAATCTTTATACGACAAGGTGTGGAAGCACCTGCTCGATATGGGCGATATTTTGGGGGTGAAAGGATTTGTTTTTAAAACAAAGACCGGTGAAACTTCTGTGCATGTAAAAGAGCTTACACTGCTTTCGAAATCGTTGCATCCGCTTCCCATCGTAAAAGAAAAAGAAGGCGAGGTGTACGATGCGGTTACCGATCCTGAATTTAAATACCGCCAGCGTTATGCGGACCTCATCATCAATCCGCAGGTAAAGGAAACTTTTGTAAAGCGTACAAAGCTGGTGAATGCCATTCGTGAATTTCTCAATGCACAAGGCGGCCTGGAAGTGGATACTCCTGTATTGCAGACCATTCCCGGAGGAGCGGCTGCGCGGCCCTTTGTTACACATCACAACACGCTGGACATGCCCTTCTACCTGCGCATTGCAAATGAGCTCTATCTTAAAAGACTCATTGTAGGCGGGTTTGAATGGGTGTATGAGTTCAGCCGCAACTTTCGCAATGAAGGCATGGACCGCACACATAATCCCGAGTTTACCGTGCTGGAATTTTATGTGGCGTACAAGGATTATTTATGGATGATGGAAACCACGGAGCAATTGCTGGAACATACAGCCAGGGCGGTGAATGGAACAACTACTGTTACAGTAGACGGAAAAGAGATCGATTTTAAAGCGCCTTACAGGCGTATAACCATGTACGATGCCATTAAGGAACATACCGGCATTGACATCAGTGATATGAACGAAGAAGGGCTGCGCGATGTATGCAGGCAATTGCATATTCATGCAGACAATACCATGGGCAAGGGCAAGTTGATAGATGAGATCTTCAGTGAAACATCAGAGCATCATTTTGTACAACCCACTTTTATTATAGATTATCCCGTAGAAATGAGCCCGCTCACCAAAAAGCACCGCAGCAAAGCCGGCTTGGTAGAGCGCTTTGAGCTGATGGTGAATGGAAAAGAAATTGCCAATGCGTATACTGAGCTGAATGATCCCATTGACCAGCGCGAACGCTTTGAAGAGCAGCTGAAGCTGATGGAAAGGGGAGACGATGAGGCGATGTACATCGATTACGATTTCCTGCGTGCGCTCGAATACGGAATGCCGCCTACATCGGGCATCGGTTTTGGAATAGACCGCCTTTGCATGCTGCTTACCAATCAGCCATCCATACAGGATGTACTGCTCTTCCCGCAAATGCGGCCCGAAACACCGCTGCAGCAGTTGGGAGAAACGAACGAAGAAAAGCAGTAACTCAATTTGAAAAGAATATTTTTGCCCTTGCAAAAAAAGCAGGCGACAGTTATTAAACAAGAAGAAAAAAATGTCACAGTTCAATACATTTCACAGGACCCATCATTGTGCAGCACTCAGTATAGCTGATGTGAACACGGAAGTTCGTCTCGCCGGCTGGGTGAGCAGTGTAAGAAAAATGGGAAAGTTTACTTTCCTGGTGCTGAGGGACCATTATGGAATTACCCAGCTTATAGTGGATTCAGATGCGCAGCCAGAAACTTTTGAAACCGCCAGCAGGTTGAAAAGCGAAAGCGTTGTGTTTGCAAAAGGAAAGGTGAGAGCAAGATCGCCCAAAGACATTAATAAAAGTCTGCCTACAGGTGAAATAGAAGTAGAATGCACGGAGATCATCATCGATTCACTCGTAGAAAATCTTCCCTTCCCTTTGAACGATGATAATGTGAACGAAGAGCTTCGCCTTAAATATCGTTTTATCGACCTGAGGAGGAACAAGCTTCACCAGAATATCATACTCAGAACAAAGGTCATTTTCGAAATAAGAAAATTCATGATCCAGGAAGGCTTCCTGGAACTGCAAACGCCTATCTTAACCGTAAGCTCACCCGAAGGCGCACGCGATTACGTGGTGCCCAGCAGGGTGCATCCCGGAAAATTTTACGCATTGCCACAGGCGCCCCAGCAATACAAACAGTTGCTGATGTGTTCCGGCTTCGATCGTTACTTCCAGATAGCTCCCTGTTTTCGCGATGAAGATGCGCGGGCAGACAGAAGCCCCGGCGAATTTTATCAACTGGATATGGAAATGGCCTTCATTGATAAAGAAGACCTGTTTACTATCCTGGAAAGAATGTTTGAGCATCTTACAAAAACCGTGAGCAGCAAACGCGTGTTGCAGGTTCCATTCCCGCGCATGACGTATGATTATGCGATGAATACCTATGGTAACGACAAGCCTGACATTCGCTATGATGTGAAAATATCAGACATCACGGAGCAGGCTGCTGCGCTGGAGTCAGACTTCTTTAAAAATGCATTGACCGGCGACAACCGTCTTCGCGTTATCAAAGCGCCGGGCAGCGCAGGAGAAACAAGAAAGTTTTACGACCGGTTGAATGATGTTGCTAAAAAGCATCATCCGCGCGGCATTGTATATGTTTATAAAGATGCCGAAGGATTTAAAAGCAACTGGCAGAAACAGATCTCGCAGGAGGATATGCAAAAGCTGCAACAGATCACTGACCTTGCACCTGAAGATTGCCTGTTCATTTGCATAGGCGAAAAGAAACTGGCAAGCAAAACACTTGGTGTGCTGAGGCCGGAAATAGCTGCGCATAAAAATCTGATTGAGAAAGACCTGTTGGCATTTTGCTGGATAGTAGACTTCCCGATGTATGAATTCAACGAAGAAGATAATAAGATAGATTTTTCGCACAATCCATTCTCTATGCCGCAGGGCGGAATGAATGCATTGCAGAACCAGGACCCGCTGAGCATACTGGCAGACCAGTATGACATTGTATGCAACGGGTACGAACTTTCAAGCGGCGCTATCCGTAATCATCGTCCTGATATCATGTACAAAGCCTTTGATATTGCAGGCTATTCAAAAGAACAGGTGGATGAAAAATTCGGGCACATGATCTCCGCATTTTCTTATGGTGCGCCTCCGCATGGAGGCATTGCACCGGGAGTGGACAGGATCGTGATGATCTATGCCGATGAGCCGAACATCCGCGAAGTAATTACTTTCCCCATGAACCAGAGAGCGCAGGAACTGATGATGGGTTCACCCGCAGAGATCACGCAAAAGCAATTGAAAGAGTTAAATATAAAGATTGCCGAATAAAGGCATTACTCAGACTCTCTTGATATCCGCCCCCAGCGCTTTCAAACGCTCATCAATGTATTGGTAACCGCGGTCTATCTGTTCGATATTCTGAATGGTACTTTTTCCTTCGGCGCTTAATGCCGCAATCAACAGCGCTACTCCCGCGCGTATATCAGGACTGCTCATGGTGATGCCGCGCAATGCCTGTTGCCTTGCAAGCCCTATTACTGCTGCGCGATGCGGATCGCACAAAATGATCTGCGCGCCCATGTCTATAAGCTTATCAACAAAGAACAGGCGGCTTTCAAACATCTTCTGATGAACCAGTACGCTGCCTTTTGCCTGGGTGGCAACTACCAGTACAATGCTTAACAGGTCGGGTGTAAAGCCGGGCCAGGGATGATCGTAAATAGTAAGCACCGATCCGTCGAGAAAAGACTGGATCTCATAAACATCCTGCGCAGGAATAAAAATATCATCGCCATTGAGCTCGAGCTCTATGCCGAGCTGCCTGAATTTTTCAGGTATCACGCCAAGGTGTTCGATGCCTGCGTTCTTTATGGTGATGCTGCTCTGCGTCATCGCAGCCAGTCCTATAAAAGAACCTACTTCGATCATATCAGGCAGCAATGAATGTTCTGTTCCGCCCAGGTAGCTAACACCTTCGATCTTCAACAGGTTGCTGCCGATTCCCGAGATATTCGCACCCATTCGGTTGAGCATTTTGCAAAGCTGCTGAATGTATGGCTCGCAGGCCGCGTTGTAAATAGTGGTGGTGCCTTTGGCCATTACCGCCGCCATAACAATGTTGGCAGTACCGGTAACCGAAGGTTCATCCAACAGCAGCTGCGTGCCATGCAGGTTGCTGGCTTCTATATGAAAGAAACCATCTTCCGGGTGATAGATAAACTCCGCGCCCAGTTTTTGGAAACCGAGGATGTGCGTATCAAGCCTTCTTCTTCCGATCTTATCGCCCCCGGGTTTTGGAATGAATGCTTTTCTGAACCTTGAGAGCATCGGGCCGGCTATCATCACCGAGCCCCTTAATCGCCCGCTTTTTTTCCTGAACACATCCTGGTGCATGTGTTCCATATCCAGCTCGTCTGCCTGGAAAATACAGGTATGCCTGTCGGGCCGTTCAATCTTAACGCCCATATCCTGCAGCAATTCTATCAGCAGGTTTACATCAAGAATATCGGGGATGTTTGAAATGGTGACTTTCTCAGGGGTAAGCAATACGGCGCTGATGATCTGCAGCGCCTCGTTCTTTGCACCCTGCGGAGTAATGGAACCGGATAGTTTTTTCCCGCCTGTAACTTCAAAGGAATTCATGGAATGGTTTATTAGTTTATTGGTTTACAGGTTTATTAAACGGATGTTGGTCCCGATAGTTATCGGGATGGACAAGCTATAAAATTAAAAAAGGAAGCTCGCACTTCCTTCAATTTTTGTCAGTCTTTTTGAACCTGGAAACCGTCATCCCGATAGCTACCGGGACAACCTCCAACAACGTTATTTGTAACGTTTCTTAAACTTTCCACCGCCTCCGCCTCCGCCGCTGTTTCTATTATCATTTCTTCCGCCTCCACCGCCGCCGCGATTATCACGTTGCTGGTGCTGGAATTTAGGATTGCGTTTATTGCGGTAATCGCCATATCCGCCACGGTCGCGGCCTTCGCTTACACGATGGTTGGCAGCGCGCACATAAGGCGTATTGGTAAATTCAAGTTGCCCTTTGGTAATGGTGTTCAATTCGCCCTGGATAGCATCATCATGTACAGTTTCCTTATGCCAGTTACTATAAGTAAGCTTCATGTAATATGCTATGGAATTAGCGAAGCCCTGGCGCTTGTCAGGATTTTCTTCCTCAAGCGCTTTATTGATCACCAGTTCCAGGTTCTTGCCCAGATGGGAGAACTTCGGATACCGTTTCGGATAGCTCAACGGATCAGGCTTGGCCTTTAAAGTTTCCCGGGTTGGAATTGGGTAAGGCGATTTTACGTTCAGTTTAAAATCTGATATAAAGAAAAGGTGGTCCCATAGCTTATGCCTGAAGTCCTCTACATTCTTCAGGTGCGGGTTCAGGAAACCCATCAGCTCTATCAGGGCGTGCGCATTGCGCTGCCTGCGTTCATCGTCTTCTATGGTAACGAGGAACTCGATCATTTTCTGGATATGTCTACCATACTCACGCATAGCAAGATAGTTGCGCGTAGTATTGTACTCCATTGAATCTGCTTGCATCATTGAAACAAAAGTAAGTAATTATGGCTTAAACTAAAAAAGGCCCTGTATGATGGCCTTTTTTAGTTGGAGGTTCCTCAGGGCTTGCACCCTTTGGGATTTTTCATAGGTTGCTTATGTTATTGCAAAAGTATCTTTTGAACAAGCTGTTCTTTTGATTTCAGGTTATTGATACGCAGGTAATACAATCCCGGCGTTTGTTGCTGCGGCAACGCTACCTGGATCAGCGACTCGTTTGAGAGGCTATGTATCTTCCTGTAAACCGATTGTCCAATGCCATTCACGATCTCTACCGAATAATTACCCGTTTGCGGACGCTCAAATGAAATGCTCGCATACTTCTTTACCGGGTTTGGCGAAACCGTATAGTTACCGGGAGCGTTTTCGGCCAGTACAGCTCTTATAGCCGAATACTGGATGCCGCCGTTTGATTTGGTAGCCTTGATGCGGAAGAACAACTGCTCGTCATTGCTTCCGGGCTGGTATTGATGATCGTACTTTATAAGGCCCTGCGCTCCTGTAGAGCCATTGCGGTTGGCAACAGGGTTAAAATTATATCCGTCTTTACTAAGCTCTATGGTATAGGTATTTCCTGAAGGCTCATTCTCATATATCCACTGCAGCACGATCTGCTTGTCTTTTTTAACCGCGGTAAAACCTTTGATACCTGAAGCCAGTACAGAAGCATGGCACCAATAGTATACCAGCCTGAACTGTCCCCATGCAAAAGTGGTGATGGTAGATTGGTAGTTGTTACTACCCTGTAGCAGCAATGTGCTTCCGGTATTGTTGAAATTCATGGTAACGTTACCGGTACCCAGGTAAGGTGAAACGTTGGTGATGTTCCTCGAAAGGCGCCTGTTCAAAAAAGGCGTATCGGGTCCATAATGTATAGAGTCACCCGCCATTCCATACGGTTCAAGCGTATTTGGTCCGTAGTTCCGGCTTGAATTTGCGTTTGCAAACAACCCGCCCGGGCCAGAAATGCTGATGGCCTGGGTATACAGGAACTCGTAATCGCGCTGCATAGAGTCACGGTTTCGGATGCCGAGATTGGCAACGGCCGTGATATCTGCAATGAGGCTTATACAGTTAAGCGTACCTGTAGATGGATTGAATTTGGGAAACGTTATTGACGAGCTGAAGTCCGACGTTGGCGGAAGTGTGAATGTATGCACAGTAGAATCGGGCGCATCTCCGTTGGCACAAGGACATTGGGCATTCGCTTTCTCAACCGCTGCGAAACAACTACCCAAAATGAATAGAAGGGTGTAAAGTTGTTTTTTCATAGATACTGAATTTTCAATTAGGAGATCGGATTATCAATCAAAACTAATATCCGATTTCAATGATAGCAAAGTGATTCTACTTGATATTCGGCACCGTAATTTCTGCAACCACCCTGACGGGGTGCATCTTATCTTCGCGGAGTATGCGCATAGTTTTCATAGCTGCACCACCTGGCAAATTGAACGAAGACCCCTCGGCCGGCCTGCCCGAACAGGCCATCCGTGAATTGAGCGAGCTGCATCCGGAACACGAATGGATCATATTAAAAGGCGTACCCCTGCCAGGCCGGTTTGCATTCTTCAAAAAAAGGCAGAACATCCGGGAACTGAGAGCGTTACAGCCCGATCTGCTGTTGTACGCTTCGCCGGAAAATCTTCAGCCCTTAGATAAGCAGCCATTAATAGTAATGGTAACCGCCCCTTTCGGAAAACCGAAAGATCACTGGAAAAAAGCGCTGCCCTTCATAAAAACGATACTTACAGATACAGAATGGCAGAAGAACGGGCTTACTTCGTCATTTGGCCTGAAAAGCGGGCAGGTGAAGCTGCTTCGGTGGATGGAAGACGAGCATGCAGATGACTGGCACAACAAGCAGCTCACGCGCGAAAAGTATACCGCTGGCAGTGAATACTTTTATTATGGCGCACCTATTAAGCCGGATGG
>JBAVMD010000874.1:0-6652 GCA_049689695.1 Chitinophagaceae bacterium
GAATATGTGTTAGCTGCGCCCATACTTTCTTGAGTTCGCGGTAACCGCCTGTTAGAATGTTCTGGTCAGGCGACGCCGCAGCAGGAACAGAATTCGGCAATCTTCTCAGTGAAAACTGCCCGAAGCCGAACCACCAGATGCCTACCAGCAGGAAAGAAAGCCGTGCAGGAAAAGTTTTATCGCTGAACCATCCCTCGTTCAACACAAAAACAAAACAGATCACCTGCAGTATCACGCTTCCGATATAACCATAAGAAAATCCTCTTGCGCTGATGCGGTCCCTGTCTTCGGGCGCCGCTATTTCAGGCAGAAAAGAATTATAAAACACCAGGCTGGCCCAATAGCCAATGCAGGCTATGATGAGGCAGGCAATGCCCAGTCCAAGATTTGTTTTATTGTAAAAAAATAAAATAGAGCAGGCTATGCTGCCCATGATCATGAAAAAGCCCATGAAAGATTTTTTATTTCCCCTGTAATCTGCAATGGAGGAAAGTATGGGAGAAATAACAGCCACTACCAGGAAGGCAAACGCCAATGCATAGTTGTAAAGCGCTGTAGTAACGAAAGTTCTTCCCAGGAAAACAACCGTATCTGTAGTTTGTTCATTGCCATCACCCGTCATCACCGCATAATATGCCGGAAAAATGGTGGAGGTGATCACAAGATTATAAACCGAATTCGCCCAGTCGTACATAGCCCAGGCATTTACAATCTTCTTGGGAGCAGTTGTCATTGGCGGAGGTTTGTTGTTAAAGATAAGGGTTTAAGTTTCGGGTTTCGGGTTTCGGGTTTAAAGTTCCTCTCTGTAAAAACAATAAAAATAGCCGTAGGCAATTAATAAATGAATTCACAGAGCTGAACCCAAAACCTTAAACCCGTAACATTTACTTAATATACCCCTGCCATATCAAAATCAATAGCACAATCCCCGCAATGATCCTGTAGATACCAAACAACCTGAAGCCATGCTTTTGCAGGAAGCCGATGAAGAATTTGATAGCGATAATGGCTACAATGAAGGCAACAACATTTCCTATAACGAGCAGCTTCACCTGCTCTGAATGGATGTTCTTGTATTCCTTTAATAATTTATAACCCGTGGCTGCCATCATGGTGGGCACAGCCAGGAAGAAAGAGAATTCAGCTGCAAGGCGCCTTGTTAATTTCTGCTGCATGCCGCCGATGATGGAAGCCGCACTGCGACTTACGCCCGGTATCATTGCAAGGCATTGCCAGATGCCGATGATAAAAGCGCGGCCAAAAGAAATTTCTTCTTCTGTATCGATTGGATGATTATTGAACACCTTATCGATAAATAATAAAAAAATACCTCCGGCCAGTAAACTTATTGCTACTACGGTAGGACTTTCCAGCAACGCATCTATATTATCTGAAAATAAAAAACCCAGCACCAGGGCCGGAATTACGGCAACGATCAGTTTCAGGTAAAACTGCCAGCGCCTGAAATCGAAGAATTTTTTCCAATACAATACTACTACCGCCAGTATGGCCCCAAGCTGAACTGCTATCTCGAATGTTTTGGTAAAAGGATCATTGTTGATGCCCATCAGTGAGCTGGTAATGATCATGTGCCCGGTGGAAGAGATCGGCAAAAACTCAGTGATGCCTTCTACAATTGCAATGATGATGGCTTCGATAGTGCTCATGTGCTAGGAGGGGAATGGAGAGTAGCTAGTGGGATGTATCCCGGACCTCTGCTCCGGGGGACATGAATATCTTATTTGTCTGCTTTACGGAAAATCGCAAAAATCTCCACCGCCAATCCAAGAATGATAAGAATAGGGGCGATGGTAATACGCCTTGCGCTATAAACTTCTTTTGGGTCAAACTGGTTGGGATCGGAGCTTTTGCCGCCGATCATCAGCAGTATGCCTGCAATAATGATCACCAGCCCTATGATCATCCATTTATAATTTTCCTTTCCGAAAAGCGCGCTCGACTTACGGGCTGCTATTTCTTTCTTATCCGTCATGCGTTTGAACTTTAGAGGCGGCAAGATAAGGATTCTTGGGTTTCGGGTTTAAAGTTTCGGGTTTAAGGTTCTTCTCTGCAAAAACATTAGAATAGCCTGTATGCAATTACTTATGTACTCATGGAGAAGAACCTTAAACCCGAAACTTTAAACCCGAAACTCTAATACAGATCGTCCAGTTTCATCTTCAGGTACTTAATCACACTTCTGTGCGTGCTGGCCAATGAAATGCCGATGCCAATGAGGATGATCAGGAGGAACATAATGCCCAGCGAGCCGTAATCGCGCAGCGCTTTTATTTCGGGCAGCCATCTTTCCGCAAAGAAAATGAAGCCTAAAATACCGGCTACGGCTATCAATCCGCTGATGGCCCCATTGATAATGGCCCTGATGTCCATAGGCCGCGCTATGAACCAGCGCGTTGCTCCCACCATTTGCATGGTCTTGATGAGGAAGCGGTTGCTGAACATGGCCAGGCGAATGGTATTATCTATAAGAATGATAACGAGAATGCAAATGACGATGGCTATTACCAGCATCACAATGCTTATTTTCTGAATGATGTTATTGAGATTGGCTACCAGGGATTGCGGATATTGAACATCGCTCACTGCAATGTTCTGCTGAAGCGTGGTCTGTATCTTCTGCAGGGAATCAGCCTGCGCATAGTCGCTTTTTATCCTGAAATTGATACTGGCAGGCAGGGGATTGTTGTCCAGAACTCCGCTCCAGTCTGTGTTACCGTCGTCAAGGTACTTTTGCTTTGCGAGCGATTTTGTCACAAACTCATAAGACCGCACATAAGGCTGGGTAGAAACGTATTGTACCAGGTCTGCACTGTCTTTGCTGGTAATATTTTCACGCAGATAAACCCTTACTTCGATACTTTCCTGGAAATGTTGGCCTAATTTATTGGCATTGATGAGCAGCCATCCGAGCACACCTAAGATCAGCAGAACAAAGGCAACTCCAATTACAGCCATTGCATAAGATGGCTTGGATCTCCGGGCGGATAATCTCCCTGGTTGAGGCATAAGCAAAGAAATTTTACATGGGTTAGTAAGGAACCGGGCAAAAATAGCGGATTTACGAGTCTATACCTTCAAATCCGTATTTTTGTTGTCCCACTAACGATTGCACAAGGCTGATATTTTGAGGGCAGCAAATTAGTTGTAAGAAAATCCTTTTTTTAGGGCTTCTTTCACAGTTTAGTCATTAGGTCATTGGTCAGTAAGTCAATGGTCATAAGGTCATTAAGTCATTGGTCAAACGTGACAGATGATTTGACTTTTGCTCTTTGACGTTCTCTCAATGACTTAATAACCTAATGACCTAATGACCCAATGACCAATAAACCAGTAAATCAATAAACTACCAGTCACCGTATAATATGGAATACAATTTCAGGGACATAGAAAAGAAATGGAAGGAGCAATGGCGGAAAGACGGTGTGTATACCGTGCACAACGATTCTGACAAACCTAAATATTACGTGCTGGATATGTTCCCTTATCCAAGCGGGGCAGGCCTGCATGTAGGGCATCCGCTGGGATATGTGGCGAGCGACATCTATGCAAGGTTCAAGCGGCTGAAAGGCTTCAACGTGTTGCATCCTATGGGATATGATGCGTTTGGACTGCCGGCGGAACAATATGCCATCGACCATGGCGTGCATCCTGCCCTGTCAACCGAACAGAACATTCAAACTTTTCGCAGGCAACTGGACAATATCAGCTTCAGTTACGATTGGAGCAGGGAAGTGCGCACCTGCGAGCCTTCTTATTATAAATGGACGCAATGGATCTTCCTGCAATTGTTCGACAGTTGGTTCAACCGCAAAGAACAAAAAGCAAAACGCATCAGCGAACTCGAAAAGATATTTGAGCAGGAAGGCAATTCGGCTTACGAAGCGCCCAACCCAAAATTCAAGGCCCCGGGTAAAGAGTCACCAACGTTTACTGCAGCAGAGTGGAAGAATTACGATGAAAGAACAAGGCAGACCGTGCTGATGGAATACCGGCTTGCTTACCTGGCTTATACAGATGTAAACTGGTGCGAAGGCCTGGGCACTGTTCTGGCCAACGACGAAGTAATAAATGGTGTGAGTGAACGCGGCGGCTTTCCTGTGGTGAAAAGAAAAATGCGTCAGTGGAGCCTTCGCATCACTGAATATGCGGAAAGACTGCTGAGCGGATTGGAGGACATTGATTTCAGTGAATCGCTTAAAGAGATCCAGCGCAACTGGATAGGCAAAAGCCTGGGTGCGGAGATAGATTTTCCCGTAAAAAGCGAGAAGAACATTGTGAACAAGATGCGGGTGTTCACTACCCGGCCCGATACCATCTTTGGCGTTGACTTTATGGTAGTAGCGCCGGAGCATGAAATGGTGCAGCATATCACTGCAACTGAACACCAGGCAGAAGTAAACGAGTACCTGCAGTATGTGCAAAGCAGGTCTGATGTTGAGCGCATGGCCGAGGTAAAAAAGATCACCGGTTGTTTTACGGGTGCGTATGCGGTAAATCCTTTGAACGGAAGAAAAATCCCCATCTGGATCAGCGAATATGTATTGGCGGGTTATGGAACAGGCGCCATCATGGGCGTGCCCTGCGGCGATGAACGCGACCATAAGTTTGCAAAGCATTTCAACATTCCTATCACCAATATCATTGGCGATTATTACAACGGCGAAGAAGCCAATCCAACCAAGGAAGCCATTTTACAGAACAGCGATTTTCTGAACGGAATAAAGATGCGCGATGCCATTGGACAGGTCACACGTAAAATTGAGGAGCTTGGTATTGGCAAAGAGCAGGTAAATTATAAAATGCGCGATGCGGGATGGAGCCGCCAGCGTTACTGGGGCGAGCCGTTTCCGGTAACTTATAAGGATGATATTCCTGCCCCGATGGATTATAACGATCTGCCGCTGCAACTGCCGTCTTCAGACGATTTTAAACCTTCCGGTACGGGCGAAGGTCCGCTGGCAAAAGTGCAGGACTGGGTGTATATAAGTGAACAGGAGAGAAGGGATACCAACACAATGCCCACGCATGCCGGCGCTGCCTGGTATTTTATGCGCTATGCCGATCCGCACAACGATACAGCTTTTGCTGACCGCAAAGCGCTGGATTACTGGGGGCAGGTAGATGTGTACATTGGCGGGGCTGAGCACGCGGTTGCGCACCTTTTGTATTCACGGCTTTGGACCAAAGTACTGTTCGACCTGGGATATGTTGGATACGATGAGCCGTTTAAAAAATTGATCAACCAGGGAAAGATCGGTGGCGATTCAAGGCTGGTATACCGCATTCGCAATACCAATACTTTTGTTTCAGCCGGTTTGAAAGATCAGTATGAAACAGATGAACTGCATGTGGATGTTTCTTTCGTAAATGGAGTAACCTTAGATACGGCAGCGTTTAAAAACTGGCGTGCAGAATATGCTGATGCTGAATTTATTTTAGAGGAGGGGGCTTATATCTGTGGCACCCGCCTCGAAAAAATGAGCAAGCGTTACTTTAACGTAGTAAACCCGGATGATGTAGTAGACAAATACGGAGCTGATACCTTTCGCATGTATGAAATGTTCCTTGGGCCTATTGAAATGAGCAAGCCCTGGGACACCAAAGGAATCGAAGGCGTGTACCGTTTTGTAAGAAAGTTCTGGAGGTTATTTTACGATGAAGTGAAGGGCAAAGTATGGAACGAGGAAGCGCCAACGCAGGCAGAATTAAAAGTACTGCACCGCACCATTAAAAAAGCGGAAGAAGATACAGAACGTTTTTCCTTTAACACAGCTGTTAGTGCATTCATGGTTTGTGTGAATGAGTTGACTGATCTCAAGTGTCACAAGCGCGCAGTATTAGAGCCCTTGTTGATATTGCTCACGCCATTCGCCCCGCACGTGAGCGAAGAGCTCTGGCATTTGCTGGGTAATAAGACAACTATACTGGATGCGGCTTATCCACGCTATGATGAGCAGTACCTGGCAGAAAGCAGCAAGGAATATCCTGTCTCTATCAACGGCAAACTGAGAACGCAGATCAATATGGACCTGGAGCTTTCGCAACCGGAAGTAGAGGAGATCGTGCTCTCTAACGCCATCGTGCAAAAATGGCTTGAAGGCAAGCCGCCCAAGCGGATCATTTATGTGAAGAACAAGATGGTGAATGTGGTGGTGTAATGAATTTCAGTATCTTAACTGGAAATTTACCCCACTATGCGCTTCTTCACCTTACTGCTGCTTGTATGTGCATTTACAGCCTGCAAAAATACTGGCGATAAAAAATCTGATAAGCCCTCTGTTCGATCCGAAACGGGCGGTGGCGATGTCAGGAATGATATATCCATCAAGGCAACCGGAGTAACCGTTGAGCAGGCATTCCTGGTATTCGACGAATCAAAAAAGCTGGTACCGGAAGGTAATAAAGTAGAAGTAGGGCAGCAGGTGAATATGCATCTTATCATCAAAGGATGGAATGTGGTGGACAGTGCAGTGTTCCTGGGAGCTTCTGAGAAAATTGCCACCAACGATGGCCAGGTATTCCTGGATGCACCGGACCTTTTTTCAAACTACGGAAACGGGATAAACCCGGCCGATGCAGGTTCTGTCTCGCTTAGCGCCGTTATCACCCAGGTTGATAAACTCTTTAAATA
>JBAVMD010000875.1:0-2799 GCA_049689695.1 Chitinophagaceae bacterium
ACTAAAGTCTCCCCCACCGGGGGAGATTTAGAGGGGGCCTCCCGCCTTCGCTAAAAATTTCCTTCCATTCAACATATGCAAATCAATCGAAAAAGATACCCTCTTAAAGAACTTGAAATCTTCCGGAATAGTTTTCAGATTATCGCGAAACTCACTGCTGAACACAATAGGCGCATACACATTAATTAAATTACTGAATAGGCTAAGCTGCAACCCACCCACGTATAAGAAACGGCTGGTAGCAGAATTCTTCTCCCACGCTTCCGCATTGGTGCCAATATCCAGGAACAGCTTAACGGGTAGTTTGATGGGAAATAATTTATCCGGCAGGGTAGTGGTCAGGTTCATAGAAGCAACCCAATTATCAGACCTTCCCTGCAATCCCTGGAAAAGGTCTGTGCGCAGTTTCAAACCCCCGTCACGCATCATGATCTGCTGGCTCGCAAAGCCTTTGCCTTCATTTCGCCCGATAAAATAATCGCTGTAAGTATAATCTTCATCACCGCGTACTCCTGTAAGCTTGGGTTGGTAACGAAGCGTATTCAGTTCCTGCGAAGCAGAACTGCTGCCTAAATAACCGAATTTAGCAGCGAATAAACGCACATTCATACCCCCGCCTTTTGAATAATTGAAAAAATAATTACCGGTGAAATTAAGGCGGTAAAAATCCTTTGCCTGCTGCAGTTGCAATTGTGCTTCATAGGGATACAGCACGCGGAAATTATCAACTCCTACAGTGAGCTGGTTGATGTAACGCGAACTGTAATTATTTTCCGAAGGATTATAAGTGGAGTCGGATGTTTTAAGCACGAACGCAAAATCTTTCTCGCCAATCTGGTAAGAGCGGATATCCATCCACCAGGTTTGAGCGCTTCTCGGGTTCTTCCTGTTGAATACGAGCTTCACAAAAGGAACTGCTTTGTAAAACCCACCCGATACTTTTTGGCCGGAGCTGTCTATGCCGCTCAAAGTAGAAAAACGTGCGCCGATGATGCCTGCCTGCACGCTGTAAACTTTTTTATCCGGCAGCCATGTGTAAGATATCTTACCGATGCCATTCAGTTGTTGTGTATTGATGGCATACAATGGAAAAAGCGCAAAGCGAAAGCGGTTCAGCGGCAATGAATAATTATGTATTCCCAGCCCGATCATGAACTGATCGTACTTGTTATAACCGATGGCTGGCATTAGAGCGATGTAATGATATTTTTTATAATCCTTCATTGAAAAGAAAGCAGTGAGCTTAGGGGTACGCTTCTTTTCATAAACAGACCTTGTCTCTGTTGTATCGCTGAAAGAAATAAACTCCGAAAGATTTGTGCCGATTGCCGGTCCCATTACTTTCCAGAAATCTTCGGGGTAAGGGTGACGAAATTTCCATTGATCGTAATACAATTTCATTGCGCTGTCAAACCTGCTGCCTCCTGAATAGCCTTGCAGCTTTTGTATTTGGTTCGAGTAAGATTCGAGTTCCTTCAGCATTTTTGCAGCCGAGAGGTAAGCAGCAACGTTGTAGTTAAAAGCAGTGAATTGTTCGGAGGATGTATTAATAGCCTGATCTTTTTTTAGGCTCGTGATGATATCTATTGCGAATGCTTCTTCATCATCCGGGAATTTATTCATGAGCGATTTCGATCCTGTCAACGTTTCCAATAAGCCAACACTGGAGCTTCCATATTTTTCCTGCAGGTACCGCAGATCGTAATAACTGTTCATGCCTTCATCCATCCACGGATGTCTTCGCTCATTCGATGCAAGAATGCCATAGAACCAGTTATGCCCTAACTCATGCTCGATGGTAAAATCAAGCTCTTTTGCAGAGCTTTGCCCATACAATACAGTGATGGTTGGATATTCCATGCCACCGCCGCCGCCTGCAGGTCCCTGCACAATGGAAGCGGTATTGTATGGATATTCACCCAATAGTTTCGATCGGAAAAGCAATGCATCTTTCATGTACTGAATACCGCTTTCCCACAACTTTGCTTCTTTACTTGTATAGTAATTAAAAAGATTGATCACTCTGCCCGATGGCAATTGCAAGGTATCCTGCTTCACAATGAAATCCTGGGCTGCAAACCATGCAAAATCGTGCACTTTCGTTTGCAGGTAGCGAAGCGTTTTGTTGTTTGGAATAACACGTTCTTCTTGTTTCAACTCGCCTGTTGAAGCAACAACATATTTTTCAGGTAAGCTGATGCGCACATCGTAATCACCAAACTCGCTGTAAAATTCTCCCTGGTCAAGATAGGGCATTGGATGCCATCCTTTGTGATCATACACCGCCGGCTTGGGATACCATTGCGTTACCTGGTATGATTGACCCACATGTCCGCTTCTCGAAAAAATAAAAGGCAGTTGTACATGAAAAGGAGTGGTGAGCAATGTTTTGCCGCCGGGAGCCAACGGCTGCGGCAATATTATTTTTACGATATCGATGTGCTGCGGATGATCTTCCATATTTGCCACGGCGCCATCTGCCCTGAAATCAAGCCGGTTTATATAACCACGTTGTGAATTATCGCTGAAATAAAAATCCTTTCTGCCATTCTCCAGCAATTGATCGCTGAAAGCGGTCTTATCATTCTTATATGCATTGGGCCATAAATGAAACCAGATATAATGCAGCGTATCCCGTGAATTGTTGATGTATTCGATCTTTGCAAAACCATCGAGGGTGTGGGTGGTGTCGTTCAGGCGAACGTCGATGGTGTAGTTGACTTGTTGCTGAAAATAGGGGAGTTGGGGGAAGGAGGTCGTAGAGAATAGCAGGCAGGCAAGTAGTGCAATCCCCCGGAC
>JBAVMD010000876.1:0-8795 GCA_049689695.1 Chitinophagaceae bacterium
ATGCTGAACCCTGTTGCAGGAGAACAATACAAAGCAAGCTGGAAAGACCCTGCAGGCCGCACCCAGGAAACAGTTTTGCCAACCGCGCAGTCTTCAGGACTGGTGCTGAAGGTGGACAACCTGGGCGACAAGCTGAATTTTCTTATTTATAAATCGCCCGATGCGCCCTACCAGGGAGCGTACGTAGTGGCCCAGATGCATCAGCAGTTGTTGTACAGGGCCAGGGCCAATCTTGCCTCAAGAGTGTCTGCCAGCGGCAATATTCCCCTGCAAGACATACCTGCGGGCATTGTGCAGGTGACTGTGTTTTCAGAAGATGAAAAGCCCCTCGCGGAGCGCATTGTGTTTGTGAACCAGGATGATTACTATTTCATTACCGATCTGAATGCTGCCACCAAAGGCTTTACCAAGAGAGCGAAGAATATTATACAGATAGATGTACCGGATACGCTGGCCTGTAATCTTTCCGTATCCGTAACTGACGCAAGCCTTAACCCGCCATTCAAAGGAGAAGAAGACATTTTTTCGAATGTGTTGCTTTCTGGCGATATCAGGGGATATGTCCATCAACCAGCCTACTATTTTTCGGGCACTGACTCTGCAGCGCAGAACCTTGACCTGGTAATGCTTACGAACGGATGGAGAAGGTTTAAATGGGAAGATGTGCTGGCAGGACGTTTCCCAACTATAAAGCATCAGCCGGAAAATTATATGGCGATCAAAGGAAAAGTATCTGGTATCAACAAAAGCTTACTGGCGCAAAAAGACCTGACGGCTATGTTTGAAACAAAGAATGCGGGACGTCATTTCATCACCATACCCGTTCAGCCAGATGGCACGTTTGAAGTGCAGGATGCAGTGTTCTTTGATACGGCGCGTATCTATTACCAGTTCAATAATGATAAGGACAAAATGCTCACCACCCGTGGAGTGTTTGAGTTCAGGAACAACCTGTTTAACGAGCAGCTTAAAATAAAGCCCGATGCAACACATGCCGTGCTGGCAGTGCGGCCGGATTCAGTAGTGGCAGTAAAAAATTTAAGCATTTCGGGCAAGCGCCTGGAACAGGAAAATGAAACGAAAAGAAAAGTGCAAACGCTGGCCACGGTTGAAGTAAGGGCAAAGCAACGCTCTAAGGAAGAAAAGATGAATGAAGAATTTACTTCCGGGATGTTCAGCGGCAACGGGAACATTTTTGCAGTGGAAGACGACCTGGCTGCGCAGGCATCCATGAATGTATTTACCTATCTGCAGGGCAGGGTAGCGGGATTGCAGATCATGCAGGGTTCTCCGCCCTCATTATCATGGAGGGGCGGCGCGCCTGGTTTATACCTCAATGAAATGCAAACCGACGCACAGGGCCTGCAAAACATATCCATGAGCGAGGTAGCTATGATCAAAGTATTTACGCCCCCATTCTACGGAAGCTTCGGTGGAAGCAGCGGAGGTATCGCGGTATACACCAAGAAAGGAAGAGCGTCAAATGAATCCGTAAAAGGCCTGGAAGCAGTAACGTTGCTGGGCTATTCAGCTGTAAAAGAATTTTATTCTCCTGATTATACAAAAGCAGATCAGTTTGCGAACGACCAGACAGATTACCGCACTACGCTGTACTGGAACCCTTTTGTTATTACCGATAAACAGAACCGCCGCATCCTGCTTACATTTTATAACAACGATATCACTAACAGGATACGGGTAGTGGTGGAAGGCTGTAATGTTGAAGGGAAACTTACGAGGATAGAGAAGATATTTGAGTAGCAAGCCGGCCGGTCATTTTTTGCAGGCACATCCTTTGTATTGTAATTGCGTTCCCGGGGCGGGGATAAAATCTTTTCGTATGGCTATCAGCGAAACACAATACGCGCAATTACAGAATTTCTTTAACCAGTCTGATTTTCCCAGGCAGGGCGGCGTAATTACAGACCTTGATGGTACTGCAATTCATGAATACCAGGGGAGATATCTTATTCCGCAATCAGTAGAGTTGGGATTGAAAAAGATATACGATATGGGAAGGCCGGTTGTACTCAATACGCTGCGTTTTCCATTGTCTGTTATCCGCACTTTTGGCAAAGAATGGTACAGCATATCCAATTCGCCCATACCTACGGTTTTAATGAATGGAAGCCAGTTGGGATATATTGTTTCCGACACCAAAGGAAATTTCGCATACGATGAAATTGCAGCTTATGTGCTGGAAGAAAATGAGATTGACGAAGTACTGCAGTCAGTTGAAAAACTGGTAAGCGACAACGTTAAGGAACTATTGGTTTTTTATTATCCGCGTGATTGGCGGCAGGGTGAGATCATCTGGACACCTGCCGAAGAAAGAATAAAATATGTGAAAGATAAATACCTCAGCGCTGCCCAGGTAATTTGCGGAGGGGTGGAATTAATAGCTGCCGAATTAAAAAAACAAGAGATTTGCATGATCTTTATGTTGATTGATTTACCCAACGATAAGCTGATGGCTTATCAGCATACCAAGAAAAATAATTTTTTCACACACAGTGGTGTCAATAAACGCTATGGCGCAGAACAGATCGCAGATCAACTTGGATTTAGCCTGAAGCATTCGCTTGGAGCAGGTGATTCCGAAATGGACAGTTTCCTCGGCGCCGTAGGCCAGGCCGTTCACGTTGGAAATCCTTTTCTCAGCTACGAAGGTATTTTGCCTTCGATCAAGCTTCAGGGATCGGCTGAACTCGGGGATCTTTTGTTTGAGCTCGCGGCCATGCAAAGAACCGTTATACATTGATGATGGCTAAACGAACTCCCGCCCAGATAAAAAGTAAAACCGAAATGGTCAAGAAGATCATGAAACACCATTTCGGAGTTATGCCAAAACGCATAGAATATAAACCTGCCGGACTAACAAATTATGTATTCGAAGCAAGTTGTAAAGAAGGCGAATTCATTGTTCGCATAGCAAGCTCCCGCGGAAAACTGAGCGATTATATTAAAGAACAGTGGGCGGTAGAAAGAGCAAGTGAAAAAGGGGTGCCGGTTGCGCAAATACTGGAAGTTGGAAGCGAGGTTGTGTCGATGCCTTACATGCTGCAGGAAAAACTGGATGGGCAGGAAGCCGTAGATCATCCGGCCCGCCTTGACATTTTAAAAGAGCTGGGCAGGTATGCGCAGATCATTCATTCTATTCCAACTTCTAATTACGGTAATGGGTTCAACTGGTCTAAGAACCGTCTTTCAAAAAACACTACGTGGAAAGGTTATGTACATGACGAGTGGCAGGTAGCGCGCCGCCTGAAAGTCCTGGAGAAGCACGACATGCTGGGGGTTACGCATTTCAATAAACTAACCAGGATCGTTTCTAAAATAGAAAAGCTTAAGGCTCCGCCCTGCCTGAATCATGGAGATATCCGTTTGAAGAACGTGATCGTAAATGATAAAGGAATTATTCTTGCCATCATCGACTGGGAAAACTGCACTTCTAATATGGCGCCGTACTGGGACCTTTCCATTGCCTTACATGATCTTTCGATAGATGGCAAGCAACGCCTTCTCGAAGGATATGGCATGGACCCAAAAGAATTTGAGAAGATATCGCCTGTAATCAAAGCCTTCAATATTCTAAACTATGCAGATTCCATTGAGCGCATTGCAGCGCGTAAGGATAAGGCAACGCTGGAGCATTACCGGCTTCGTATGAAAGGTTTCATGGACCTTTTTTCTATCTGACAAAATCTGCTTCTCTACAAACTTTCGAGCTTCTCCGTAAGATATCGCCAATATCTTTTTGGCATGTGCTGTACATGCAGTTTCGTATTTTTTCTTGCCGCAATATTCACGCTTGAAAAATATTGCTGCCACAGCATCTGGTACAGTGGTTCGGTTTCGTCGTAAACCGCGGAAATGTTTTCGCCTGATGAAGTGTTTTCATTAAACGTAATGTCAACAGTAGTTACCTGTTTCAGATCATAATAAATTCCATACCTGCGCCGCAGATCGTATATCAGCCATCGCTGGTCTGCATAGCGTGTTTGAAAATGGCGGATGATAAGGGGCAGCACATTGAAGTCTGGCTGCACTACCGCATAATACAATTGGTCCGATGTAAGCTGAAAGCGCACAAAGGCTTCCATCCGGTGTTTTTCGCGATGAACTTTACGGCTTGTCTGCTGTACCATTAAAATATCGGGATGGCTGTAATCACATTCAACGATCGTTTTCGATTGAAAAACATAACGTGCGTAGCGAAGCATGGCGTCTTCAATGGAAGGCAATTCTGAAAGAAAGGACTTGTACAATTGCGAAGCCGCATTGGCAGATATCTTCTGCTGCAATCCTTTCCAGACTCTTGCTGCTTTTGCAGTATCGGTTTCTACAACCCGGGTATCGCCAAAAGCATTTGGCTGCGCATGTGCCTGTGTTCTGATGCATACATCATTAAACTTGTATTCATACACTTCAAATACAACAGTAAGCCAGCCGGCAAAGCTTCCGTCATACACCAGCAGTTGCATCAGAATATAGCGAGTTGGGGTGAGAAATTCGGTTGATATTTGCTGGACATCATCGTTAATATTCTTTGTTTGATCTGTCCCGCCTGCAAATCTGCACGTTCAAAATCTTTATCGCATACAATAAAAAACCGTGCGGTGTTAATGGATATGCCGATCTTTTTCAGATGCTCCCAATTCAGTTTACTGAACTTTCTTGCAGCGCAGATCTTTTTCGCAGATTGTACGCCAATGCCAGGTACACGCATCACCAAATGATAATCCGCTTTATTGATATCAACCGGAAATAAATGCAGGTTGCGCAAAGCCCAGCTCAACTTAGGATCTATGTCCATATCCAGCAGGGGCGCATCGGGTGAAACCACTTCATTTACTTTAAAGCCGTAGAAACGCATCAGCCAATCGGCCTGGTATAAACGATGTTCACGTATCATTGGTACTGGCGTGCCGATAGCGGGAAGGCGATTATCGTTGCTGATAGGAACATAGCCAGAGTAATAAACTCTTTTCAGTTGCATTTTGCGATAGAACTGGTCGGCCATGAAAAGTATTTCCAGGTCAGTTTCGCGTGTTGCGCCAATCACCATTTGTGTGCTTTGACCCGCAGGTGCGAAGAGCGGCGCTTTTTTAAATTGCTTTTTTTCTTCGCGATGCTGCACAATTGCCTGCTTCAGGTATTGCATGGGCTTAATCATGTCATCACGATTTTTATCTGGCGCCAATAGACGAAGACTTTGTTCGGTGGGCATCTCAACATTTACGCTCAGGCGGTCTGCATACAGGCCTGCTTGTTGCATCAACTCATCGCTGGCGCCGGGAATGGCCTTGAGATGAATATAACCATTGAACTGATGTTCAGTTCTTAATTTTTTCGCCACCAGCACCAATCTTTCCATGGTATAATCAGCATTCTTAAAAATGCCTGAGCTGAGGAACAGGCCTTCAATATAATTACGGCGATAAAAATTGATGGTAATATCTACTACTTCCTGCACGGTGAATGCAGCTCGCTTAACATCGTTACTGCGTCTACTGACGCAATACGCGCAATCGAATATGCAATGATTGGTAAGAAGGATCTTCAGCAGTGAAACGCATCGCCCGTCTTCGGTATAGGCATGGCAAATACCCATACCGGTACTGTTGCCCAAACCTTTGTTTTCATTTTTGCGATTACTTCCGCTGGAAGCACAGGATACATCATATTTAGCGGCGCCTGCAAGGATATTCAGCTTTTCCGCCAGCCTTTCACTCATACCTCAAATTTATACTAAACATTTTAGTTATGAATCCTAAAAAGATTAATAAATTTAAAATTTTGAATGATGTTTAAGAAT
Source organism: Chitinophagaceae bacterium (assembly GCA_049689695.1). Lineage (GTDB taxonomy): Bacteria > Bacteroidota > Bacteroidia > Chitinophagales > Chitinophagaceae > DASPKM01. The sequence goes on from JBAVMD010000876.1 coordinate 5,819, forward strand.
AAATCAAAAGGCATCAGAAAGTGATAAACAAAAAATTGGCAATTGACAATTTTCGGTTTGTCCTGGTAATTTATGCTGCATATGAAACATTACCGAACTATCTGAAAATTGCCAATTGCCAACTGCTGACTGCCAGCTCAAACTTTATAAGATCCGTCCCAGCAATCCACCTGACTTTCCATATCCCCGTCCGCCGTTCAGCATGCCGATCAACGAACCGAAACCGCCTCCGCCAAGAAGTCCGCCAAGCAACCCACCTCCGCCTCCGCCGCCAAGAAGACCGCCACCGCTTCCTCCACCCAGAAGTCCACCTCCGGATGTTCCTCTGCGTCCGCCCAATCCTCTTCGCATCAGCGATGCAAGTATCATCGGACCTGCTATGCCCAATAATCCTTTGGTAAGACTGCCCATATTGATGCCGGAATTATTCATTTTATCTTTCAATCCTCCGAGCCCGAGTGAAGAAAGAAAACCTTGCTCCTGGGTAGCTTCCGGCGTAACTTCTGCGCCGGCCGTTTTCTCAGTAAATTCATCCAGCAGGGAAAATTGCTGCTTGTTGATGTTAAGCTGTTGCGCGATCCTTTCGATGTTTGCCTTTTCATCCTCAGTATACTGCTGGTCTGCCTTTGCAAAACTTATGAGATCCGTAACCAATGAATATCTCAATTCACTGTTCTTAAGTATCTCGATGCAGCGTTGCAATTCATCCGGCGAAAGATCTGTAGCCGCACGTGTAACTACTTCTTTCTGCTGGTCTGAAAGGCCCGCTGATTCTGCTAATGCCATCAGGTATTCTAATTCTTCTTCACTCGCCTGGTGATCTGCCGTTGCAATGGAAGCTATCGCGCCCAGGTAGGCGCCTTTTTCCATATCGCTATAATTCTGTAATAATACTTCCTGTTGTTCCATAAAGTTATTAGATTAAGATGATCAGCTTTTCTTTGGAATTTTCAATTTCCATCCTGGCTGAATAAGGTCCGGATCTTTGATGCGATCGCGATTGGCTTCATAAATTTCTTTCCACGTTACACCGTACTTCTTACCGATCTTGCTGAGATTATCACCTGATACTACTTCATATTCTTCTTCATCACTATCCCCGCCGGTAAGATTCATTACAACATCGCCGCTGCGATAGTCCGGATCTATTTTGTTATAGATATCCCACAACTGTTTTTTAGTTGCTGCTGAAGGCACTGCACCATCAATATAAAGAACATTGTCTTGTTCCCGCACCTGTAGATTAGATACGCCGCTAGTTTTAGCAGCGTTGATGAGTTCCTGGTATTTTTGTTCTAAGGCCATAATAATAATTTTATTTTATGACTAACTGGTTTTCTACTTTCTTTGGCTTCAGCCCTTGCAGTGATGCCATAAGACCTTGAAGGCGGTCACGGCTAACCTCACCACGCAATGTAACTACACCGTCTTTTACTTCGGCTTTCACATCTTTGTATTCTTTAATCACATTGTTCACAGCTTCCTGAAGCGGCGCATCTGCGGTAATAACTACCGGTGCGTCAGGAACGGGGGCTGCGGCCACGCTGATGTTGTTTACTACACTGGTTACGCCTTTTACTTCTTTCACTTCGTCTGCGCATTCACGCCTGCATTCATCGTTTTTGCAGGTGCCCGAGAGCGTTACTACACCTTTACTAACCGATGCGGTCAAGCCTGAGCCTGCTTCATCAGCGAGTTTTTTGTTTACTTCTGTTTGAATATCGGCATCTGAAGTGCCACTTTTGCACGAACTGAAACCGGCGGCCACAGTAAATGCAATGGCGAGCCAGAATAAATGGAGATTTTTAATTTTCATTTTGCTTACGATTTAAGTGAACAGGCAGCATTAATTGTGCCACGGCACGATTTTTTTCATCCACTTCGTAACTCTAAATATTTAGTTATGGAAAAAATGATCAATCTAAGAGACCTGCTCGTACATGAAGTACAGGACCTGTATTCAGCAGAAGAGCAGATCATAAAAGCTTTGCCTTCTATGATAGAAAAGGCAAACAACAAATCTTTAAAGAAAGCATTGCAGGACCATCTGAATGTTACCGAAAAACAGAAAGATCGTCTTGACCAGGTAAAACAACTGCTCACTGAGGGAAGCGAAGAGGAAAGCTCAGAAGGTAAAAAGAAAGGTTTCTTTTCCCGCATGTTCGGCGGCGGAAGCCATAAATGCAGGGGCACCGAAGGGCTTATTGAAGAAGGCGAAAAAGTGATGGCAGAAGATATGACCCCCGAAGTGCTGGATGCAGCCATCATTGCAAGCGCTCAGAAAATAGAGCATTACGAGATCTGCGGTTATGGTACTGCGCGTGCCTATGCCCGTGAACTAAACCTGGGTGAAGTGGCGGAATTGCTGGAAGAAACATTGAATGAAGAATACCAGGCAGACGATCTGCTGACTGACCTTGCAGTTGGACGACTGAATGAAAAAGCTGAAAAAGGAGAAAATTCAGAACCTCGTGGTGGCCGTAAATCCTGGTGGGACGGACGCTCCAACGCAAGATCTAATGGCAAAAGCAGGGAGACCTCAGGCAAAAGTAATGGCGCTGCAAGCAAAAGCAAGGGAACAGCAGGCAAAAGTAAAGGCGCCGCAAGTAAAAGCTCATCACGTACTTCAGGTAGCGCATCAAAAAGTGCTTCTGCACGCAGCAGCAACTCAGGTTCACGGAAGGCAACTAAATCCGGTGGTTCAGGCACACGTGGTGGAAAGAAAACTCCAGCAGCAAGCCGTAGCAAGTCATCTGGTAGTAAAGGCCGTTCATCGCGTAGCAACTCACGATAATATCCAGGGTCAGAGAGTCATTGGGTCATTGGGTCATTAGGTCATTAGTAAAGTCAAATTAAGTATCGTTTTTGCCTTGAATTTTGACCCAATGACCTAATGACCAATTAACAATTAACATGTTGTATGCCGTCTACCCATCTTCCTCCTTCCATCAGGCCAATTGCCCGGGCGGGTCTTATT
>JBAVMD010000877.1:0-3513 GCA_049689695.1 Chitinophagaceae bacterium
GGTCAGGCTGCAGCAATTGCGGCGACATGATCTCGAACAACCGCTGGTAAAGCTTGAATTCATCTTCAGACAAATTTACTTTTGAAAACAGCAGGCATTTTATAAAAAGATAATCGGAGATCGTCACAGATTGAAACAGGTCTTTCTGCTGCAGCAGTTCTTTCAATTGCTTGTACCGTTCTGCCATAAAGAACAGCTCCAGCGGAAACGCATATTGTTTGGGGTTCTCGTAAAACCTGGGCAAAAAAGGATTGTCGGCAAACTGTTCCAGTATCAGCCTTGCATTGAAATGCTTGGCCAGCAGGTGTGCCAGCGTTGTTTTGCCCGCGCCAATGTTGCCTTCGATGGTGATGAAGTGGTAGTTCATTATTAGTCAGGCAAAGAAATGTGAATTGCCCAAAATACTATTCATAACTTTTTCACAGTGAGCTTATCAGGGCACTCCAGCAGCAGCTCGTCTATGGACTTTTTAAGCACGGGATGTATTAAAGCCGCGGCAATTTCTGCCAGGGGCGTAAGCACAAACCTGCGCAGGTGAAGGTGGGGATGCGGTATCTCCAGCCCCTCGGTTTCCAGCACCAGGTCGTTAAAAAGCAGGATGTCGATGTCTATGGTGCGCGGTCCGTACTTCTCCACCCTGGCCCGGCCCATGTCACGTTCTATCTGCAGAACAGTTTTTAATAAGGCCCGGGGATCGAGGCTGGTATTTACTTCCAGCACCTGGTTGAAGAAAGAGGGCTGATCGCTTTTGCCCCATGCCTCCGTTTCGTAAAACGAAGAGCGGTTCACGATCTTGCCGGTCTGCTCTTCAATCAATTGCGCAGCTTTATCCAGGTTTTCCCTGCGATTTCCAACGTTACCACCTATCAGTAAATATGTCCGATTCATGTATTGCGGAAGTTAGCAAGAATCAAATATCTTTATTTTTGAATTTGTCGAAAAAATATCGCACCGATGAGGAACTTCCTGAAAATGTTTTTAGCCGCCTTTCTTGCGCTGGTCATCTTTACTGTGGTCAGCTTTTTCTTTTTTGTGGTTTGGATCACCGCCCTGGCCAGTTCAGAAAAAGAAGAAGTAGGCAGTAAAGCTGTCCTGGTGATTGATCTTGCGGTGCCCTTCCCTGAAAAAATGCAGGAGAACCCCCTTGCAGCCTTCGGTGTGAAGAACCAATACGATATTCCCGGATTGTACGATGTGATCCGCATGGTGAACAAGGCTGGGAGAGACAGTGGGGTAAAAGGCATTCTCATTAAGGCTAATACCAACAACAGCGGCTTTGCAGCCAGCGAAGAATTGCGCAATGCTATCGAGGATTTCAAAGGCACCGGCAAATTTGTGTATGCATATGGCGATATGATCTCGCAAAAAGCTTACTACATCAGCTCTGTTGCCGATAAGATATACCTTAACCCAAAAGGCGCACTGGATTGGAGAGGCTTTGCCTTGCAGATGGTCTTTCTCAAGGGAACGCTCGAAAAGCTGGAAATAGAGCCGCAGATATTTTATGCAGGTAAATTCAAAAGCGCTACAGAGCCTTTCCGCGAAAAGAAAATGACAGAACCTAACCGGGTGCAGACTTCGGAGATCATGAACGATCTCTACACTCATTTCCTGCAGAATATTTCTAAAGCAAGGCAGATAGATACGGCATCGTTAAGGCGTTTTGCCGATGAGAACCTGCTACAGTTTGCAGCAGACGCTGTAAAATATAAAATGGTGGATGGATTGAAGTATGAAGATGAACTTAGAGAAGAGCTCCGAGTGAAGCTGAAAATGGATATGAACGACAACATCAACCTGGTACCGATCGAAAAATATGCGAAGGCTGTTAATTTCCGGTCGTCAGGCAAAGACCGCATTGCGGTGATCTATGCGCAGGGCGACATAGTTTACGGCAAAGGAGAAGATGGACAGATAGGCAGCGCTACTTATGCTAACCTCATTCGCAAAGCACGGATGGATAAGAATGTAAAAGCAATTGTGCTCCGCATCAATTCAGGCGGGGGCAGCTCGCTTGCCAGCGAAAACATTTGGCGCGAAATGACGCTGGCACGGAAAGAAAAACCGGTGGTCGTGAGTTTTGGCGATGTGGCCGCATCCGGCGCTTATTATCTTGCGTGCAACGCAGACAGTATTTTTGCGCAGCCCAATACCATCACAGGTTCCATCGGCGTATTTGCCATGATCCCGAACATGCAAAAGTTCTTCAATAACAAGCTGGGAATGACTTTCGACGGAGTGAAAACAGGTCCTCATGCAGATGCGCTCACGGTTACCGAACCGCTTTCGCCTGCGCAGCGTGTTTTTATTCAGAACGAAGTGGACACTATTTACCACGATTTTAAATCACGTGTGGCCGAGGGAAGAAAGATGGATCTCGCTTTTGTTGACAGCATAGGGCAGGGGAGGATATGGAGCGGCGAGCGTGCCATCGGCCTGAACTTGGTCGATCGCATCGGCGGCATGCAGGATGCTTTGGACTGCGCGGCGAGGATGGCTAAAATAAAAGAATACCGCCTGAAGGAGTACCCGGAATCTGAAGGATTTTTTGATAAGATGTTTGGCGGTTACACGCAGACCTATAAAAGCAAGGTGATGAAGGAAGAATTGGGAGAGGATGGCATAAAGCTTTTTCAAACCATCCGCCGTGTGAAAAGCATGATGGGCAGTACGCAGGCGAGAATGCCGTATGAGTTTAGTGTGGAGTGAGAACGAAGCGTGAGATAAGGTACAAGGGACAAGGGACAAGGGACAAGAAGCAAGGTAAGATACAGGTAAGATACAGATAAGAATATAAGTTAAAAGACAAGGAATAAATAAACAATCAACAACTGCCACTTGAGCGAACCAACGTCTAACGTCGAACGTCCAACATCCAGCTACAGCCAATCCCGAGCCATGTGGGCCATCTCCATCGCCAGCCTCAGAGCTTTGCGCAGGAGTCCTTCGGCAATTGTATTCAGCCTGGTATTTCCTTTCATATTTATCCTGGTATTTGGATTTATCGGTGGCGGAGGCCCAACAGTACGCATAGCGTTTGCAAAGCAGTCCGATACCACCAATCCCATTTTCAGCGTATTGAAAGGGATCCCGAATATCAGGGTTATAAATAAAGACGATGCTTCGCTGGAAGAAGACCTGCAGAAAGGAAGGGTTACTGCCATTCTCAACATCGTTCAAAAAAAAGACAGCAGTCTTCCCAGGTACCTGGTGCAGATGAGAACATCAACGGCATCAGCTGACCGCATCCAGATATTGAATTCCATTCTTACTTCGGTTACGCGAACATTGGACCAGGCAGCCTTTCCCAATACACCCACGCTTACGAAGATGGACAAGCCCGTTGTGGTAGCCGGACGTACTTACAGGACCATCGATTTTGTTTTGCCGGGCCAATTGGGATTTTCTTTAATGAGTGCAGCTGTTTTTGGTATAGCGTTCATGTTTTTCAACCTGCGGCAAACACTGGTGATGAAGCGGTTTTACGCTACGCCTATCAACCGGTTGAATATT
>JBAVMD010000878.1:0-1687 GCA_049689695.1 Chitinophagaceae bacterium
GACAATACCTGGTTTACATTATTAGGTCATGAAAAAAATGAGTTAATAAAATATGTCCGCAACGAGACCGGTGAGGATATTTCTTCGGTGGCAACAAGAATATGGTGTGTTACCGAATGTGCCAGGAAAGCCGGCCTGCCTTATGATTCAGCTTTAGTATTTGATCATGCAGATGAAAAGGACACAGTTTACTTTAGCGCAGGTGAATGCGTCATTATGACTTATAAATGCAGGATCACAAATAATATAGACCCGATGGTTTTTGCAGTACTATTAAAACCAACATATGAAAAAGCGATTTGAATTTGCCCATACCGTAAGTTTCGAGGAGACGAATGTGATGGGCAACGTATATTTTGCTCATTTTTTAAGCTGGCAGGGGAGATGCAGGGAAATGTTTATAAAGGAGAAAGTGCCCGGGCTTCTGGCATTAATAGAAAGTAATAAGCTGTCGATGGTCACCATTAGTTGTTCTTGCGAATTCTTTTATGAATTGAGGGCCTTTGACGAAGTAATTGTGAATATGGAACTGGCATCTGTGACGCAGAACCGGGTAAAGATGAATTTTAGTTATCTCAAAAAAACAGGTGATGCGCTTAAGACTGTTGCAAAAGGAACTCATGAGATTGGCTGTTTTTTTCGTGACGGCGCAGATCTTACTACGTTATCAGTACCCGAAATACTTCAGGAAGCTTTGACAGAGTACGCATATTGAAATGACTATCAAATGTAATTGATCAACCATGCTTGCTAAATCACTCAAAACAACCTTTCTTACTTTTTTTTCACCACTTGTTGTGATTATGACTGTGGTATTGCTTTGGCATTTAATCACGATATCCGCGATATTCCCATCTTATAGCCTGCCCTCTCCGTTAGCTGTCCTTCAAAGTTTCAAAGAAGAATTTGCCGGAGGCCGGTTATTCACAGATATCATTGCATCTTTATGGAGAGTGGTCGTTGGCTTTACTATTTCCTCTGCGCTTGCCATTCCTATCGGACTGTGGCTTGGACAAAATGCTTTACTCAGGAAGGCTTTATTGCCGATAATAAATTTCTTCCGATTCCTCTCCCCTCTGGCATGGATACCATTTGCCATCTTGTGGTTCCAGATTGGCGACAAGCCAGCGATTTTCCTGATATTCCTTGCTACGTTCTTCCCCCTGGCGGTTGCAACAATGTCTGCAGTTTTTACAATACCTTCTATTTATTTCCGTGTGGCACATGATTACCACTACAATAAAGTTCAAATGTTGATCAGGGTCGTCCTGCCTGCTATTTTGCCGCAATTGATCACAGCATTGCGGGTGAACTACGGTATTGCCTGGGTTGTAATAGTGGCGGCAGAGATGGTAGGTTGCCAGGATGGCTTAGGCTATGGAATATGGGAGGCAAGAAACGGCCTCCGCCTGGATGCTGCGGTTTGCTATATGATAATAATCGGCCTATTGGGCATGATAATAGATCGTTTGTTTTTCCAATTAACCAAATTATCTAACGTTCGCTGGGGATATGAAAGATAAAGTTATTCATGGGTGTATCGAATTGAACAATGCGTCGCATAGCTACGATGGGCTGGCGGTTTTGGAAAATTTGAGCCTGAATATTGGGCCCAATGAGTTTGTTGTACTTGTAGGACCTACCGGGTGTGGCAAAAGCACCTTACTGAATATTATATCTTCTTATC
>JBAVMD010000879.1:0-20306 GCA_049689695.1 Chitinophagaceae bacterium
GGAACATCACTTTTGGACAAAACCCATATAAATCAACTACTTCAAAAGCAAAACAATCAAGATGTCAAAGAACTTTTAGATAACCAATTGAAAATCTTCTAGTTTAAACGGGACACTACTGAGGTCATTTAGTCATTGGGCAGTTCATGCAAACTAATAAACCAATAAACAAATAAACCAAAAGGTTGCATAAGCAACCATATTTCAAATATAATCAATTTTGTATTTCGAATTGGGAAATTGAACAGTGTACAATTTCCCAATTTCGTCCCGATATCTATCGGGACCAAATATTACCTTCGCCAATTGTTATGTATCAACTCCTTCGCAGGTTTTTATTCTTTTTCCCAGCTGAATCGGTCCACCATTTTGCGATGAATGCTTTTCGCCTGGCGAATCGCGCCGGGCTAAGAAAATTGGTCAGCCCGCAGTTTCAGACTGCCAATAAACCCGTTGAATTATTCGGATTGAAGTTCAGCAACCCGGTTGGATTGGGCGCCGGTTTTGATAAAAACGCCCTCTACCTGGATGAATTAAAAGCGCTTGGATTTGGCTTTGTAGAAGTTGGGACGGTTACACCACTCCCGCAGGCAGGCAACGACCAGCCCCGGCTGTTCAGGCTTCCCCTCGACCATGCCCTTATAAACCGTATGGGTTTTAATAATGATGGAGTGAAGGTGGTTGCTGCGAGATTGCGTGAGTGGAGAGAGGCAAGTGGTGAGAAGGGAATGGTGAGTAGGGAAAAGCAACAACCCTCTCCCCACTCGCCACTCCCTACTTCCTACTCGCCTCTGATCATTGGAGGCAACATCGGAAAAAACAAAATCACCCCAAACGAAGATGCCTGGAAAGATTACGAGATCTGCTTCAGAGAGCTGTTCGATTGCGTGGATTATTTTGTAGTAAATGTAAGCTCGCCCAATACGCCCGGACTTCGCGAATTACAGGAGAAGGCATCGCTTCAGCAGATCCTTTCTCATTTGCAAACCATCAACCTTCAGTTAGCGCAGCAGTTTACTGTTCTTCCCAAACCCTTGCTTTTAAAAATAGCGCCCGACCTGAGTTTTGAGCAGATCGATGATGTTATTGCGCTGGCGCTTGAAATAAAACTCGATGGGTTAGTGGCAACCAATACTACTATTAGTCGAGATGGATTGCTCACCAGTTCAGCCGGTATCAGCAGCATCGGGGCGGGCGGATTGAGCGGATCGCCGTTGAAAGAGCGGTCTACCGCCGTGGTAAAATATATTTCAAAAAAATCAGGCGACCGTATTCCCATCATAGCATCGGGTGGCGTTTTTACAGCGGCTGATGCAAAGGAAAAATTTGACGCGGGCGCACGCCTGGTACAGGTATGGACGGGATTTATTTACGAAGGACCGGGGATAGTGAAGAACATCGTGACTGGATTAGCTGATGGAGTTAATTAGCTGATTCTTTAAAAGCTCACCGCTCCAAACACCCCCACAAACCCCACGCGATCATAAGCTTTAAACGTTGAAGCTCTTATGCCTGCGGAAAAATCTGTTCCGGGAATGAAATATTCATACTCACCCGTGAGGGTTATCCCGGATTCCCTACCTTTTTTATCCTGCACAGGCCAGTTGGTAACTGCGCCATTGGCATGATCAGAGATCACCGGGTAGCTGCGGCGGATATTATAAAAAGAGAACGAATAACCCGCTCCTATGCGCAGCTCGCTGGCTTCGGTAGCAAGTGGAACAAAATAAAGATTGAAATCAAGACTGGTAGATTTTGTATACTCCTGCACAGTGGCCGTACGCGGAGTGCCGCTCATATTGCTGAGCTTCAGGCCAATGGCTCCCTGCAATTTATCGCTTATGGGGCGTGATACTTCGGCAAACAGGCTATAGCCATTCAGGCCGGGAAAATCATGCGCATAACCGCCGCCTGCTTTGATCTTATTACTGTATTCAGAAAAATCCTGCGCATTGGAAACGAGGCTCATAAAAAAGCCAAGCACTAAAAAAACATTTTTCATAATATTGGATGTTCAGGTCAGCATCATAACTGCCAAACCGCATTAAAATTGTGCTGGTACGGTTTTTTAGGCCATGGTTAACACCGGGATGAAGCGTTTTGCTTTTCCGCAGGTAAAGCTTTTCTAATCCCTATTTTTGCGCAACAATTACAAATAGATGCAGGAATTACTTACAGCAGATGGGCTCATCAGTTTACTTACTTTGGTGATATTGGAAGTGGTGCTTGGAATTGATAACGTGATATTCGTTTCCATCATCATGGGCCGTTTGCCCAAGAACAAACAATTGAGCGCAAGACGGTGGTGGATGGTAACCGGCATTACTACACGTGTAATACTCCTGTTTGCCCTGAGCTGGCTGATACAACAGAAAGGAAAGCCGCTATTCACGCTTTTCCATAAAAATTTCGACCTGGCGAGCCTGGTGATGCTTGCGGGGGGATTGTTCCTGTTATATAAAACGGTAAAAGAGATCCATCATAAGCTGGAAGGCGATGAGTTGGAGGCAGAAGGTATGAGCTCTAAGAAAATCTCCAGTTTTGCAGGAGCTGTTTTCCAGATCTTGCTGGTGGATATGGTGTTCTCGTTCGACAGCATTATCACCGCGGTAGGCATTGCCAAACACCTGACGGTGATGATAGTTGCCGTGGTTATCGCCATGATCGTGATGTTCCTGTTCAGCCAGCGGATATCGGATTTCATTCACCGGCATCCTACTTTGAAAATGCTTGCGCTTTCCTTCCTGGTACTGGTTGGTGTGGTATTGATCGTAGAAGGATGGAATAGCGAAAAAGCACACGAACTGGGACTGAAGAATTATGTATACTTCGCGATGGCGTTCTCTTTTACAGTGGAATTGCTGAATATGCGCCTGCGTAAAAAATCAAAAAGGAAACCTGTTGAGCTTCGCGAACCGGTGATGAAGCATACGGAGGATAATATTTCTGATGCTGCCCGATAAATGAGGAATTGGTCGCTTCGCGACTAAATAAATCACGGATTGGAAGAAGGATTATAGGATTACACGGATTAGGAATTTAACCTGCAATCGCAAGAATTGACTAAGAATTATATCCTCTAATCTTTGTAATTAACTTTAAGAAGCTTGTATAAAATTTGATTTCTTCATCCGTGTAATCCTCAAATCCTTCTTCCAATCCGTGCTTCTTCTTCAATCAAATCATGATCTCAATAAAGTAGCGGCCACGATGCCGGCTGTTTCAGTTCGTAATCTTGTTGCTCCCAATGACACAGGAACAAACTGATGCCGAGCCGCGAGCTCGATCTCTTCTTTGCTGAAATCCCCTTCAGGCCCTATCAGCACAATACCATTGAGCGAAGTATTTACGAGGTCGCGTAAGTCTTGTTTGCCATCTTCATCTATGCAATGAGCGATAAACTTTTGATACTCTCCAGCCTCTTCCGCCGGTTCCTGAAACCCCTCCATGAATTTATTGAACCGCACGGGTTCATGAAACTCCGGCAGCCATGCCTGCTGGCTTTGCAGCATAGCGCTTACGAGCAGAGACTGCATTCGTTCAAAACGGAAATGCTGCCTTGTAGTGCGGTCGCAAATGAGTGGAACAATTTCCTGTATGCCCAGCTCCGTTGCTTTTTCAAGGAACCATTCAAAGCGGTTGCTATTTTTTAAGAGTGAGATAGCAATGGCCGTCATGCGCTCAGGGCGGGGAATAAACTGAGCTTCGATGATCCTGACTGTACTGTTTTTTTTGAAAGCATCTATGATCTGGCCGTTAACAAGATTTCCTTTACCGTCTGTAAGCTGCAACAATTCACCCTTCTGCATTCGCAGCACCTGTACTACGTGCTTTGAAGTATCTTCATCCAGCGTTAGTATTTCATTAAGTGCGCCGGTCTTTTCACTAAAAAAAATCGGGAGTTGCATTTGCAATGCTACAGAAAAGTATCATAACTGTAAACCCGAATATCGTAGTTTTATAACGCAAGAAATTTTATGGCACACAAGCAAAAAGGTCAATTAACAGTTAGCCCCGAATGGGCCAAACACCTTGGAAAAGCATTGGGGAGAATGTTTTGGAAAAAAGAACGGAAAGCTGAAAAAAAATTGATCCGCCAGGAAGTACAGGAATATAATAACGAAATCAACGCTTCGAAATGAAAACTACTGCAGTTCAATCATTGTTCTTAACGCTTATCGTTTCGCTGGTGTCTTGCACTGCGTCAAAAAATAATAAGATCGAAGGGCTCGTGCCATATAAACCCGCATCCCAGGAATTGCACGATACCATCGTTCGTCTGGACAGTCTCCTGTTTCAATCATACAATACCTGCGATCTCGATAAATATTCCGCCTTCTTTTCAGATACTGATTTTGAATTTTATCATGACGGCGGTGGTCTTGACACCAGCAAAAAAAACTCCATTGAAGGAGTAAGAAAAAACGTTTGCGGAAAAGTGACCCGGGAATTATTAAAAGGAAGCATTGAAGTGTCGCCTGTTCCAGGATTCGGCGCCATAGAAATAGGTATGCACCGCTTTCACAACAACCAGGAACCCGGTGTATTTTCAAAATATGCCAGGTTTGTGATCGTTTGGAAAAAAGAGAAAGACGATTGGAAGATCACGCGTGTCATCAGCCTGCATTAAACATTTATTCAGCTATGAATAAGATTTTTCTTCTGATAGCATTGGTATGTACATTTCATGAAGCCGTCGCGCAGGAAAGGTATACTGATACCGCTTATTATGGTAACGATGAGATCAGGAAGGCAGGATTACTGAACACAAAAGATTCTACCTGGACAGTTTATCACTACTACAACAGCGATTACGGAAATAAAAAGATACACACCATCGAGTTTCTTGCTAAAGATGGATTTACAAAGATTGGCGAGGAAAAAGGATTTCACCATAACGGTCAGCTTGCCTACTCAATAATCTGGAAGGCAGGCCTGGCTCAAGGTGCGTTCACAGAATATTTTCCCGATGGAAAAATTAAAGTAAGGGGAAACTTCTATAACCATTTTAAATCAGGTACCTGGCGTGAGTATGATTCACTGGGCACAAACATATCCGGCACCGATTTCAGGTTATCGAAAGCTGATTCAAACTATGCGTGGTCATATACCCGGCCGCCTTCTGATAAAATCAAATTCACCATCCTTAAAATAAGATTCGGCGAAATGCCCAATCCACATTTTGCAGCGTATCCCTATTATGTTCAACATGAATTTCCCGTGGCGCTTCCGGCAAAACAGGTAAAATTAAAAACACGTATTAACGAATCAACCTATTAACGACCATTCCGGTGAACATAGCCAGCCCTATACTCATCAATGTTCCAATTAAAAGATACTCTGTTTTCTGTTCTGTACGATTAGTATCACTGAACCTTATTATAGTCTTTGCTGCTACCAGTAAGCCGACTGCCTCATACTGGTTTTCTAATACAAGCATAAGTATTACAATACGCTCAACTATTCCTATCCATCTGCCAGCCTGTCCCAATGTATCTGAACTATCTAAGGCATTTCTCCATTGCTTTGTTACTTCTCCTATCAAAATAGCAGAAGGTATTGTAAGGAAGAAAGCCGAAGTTAGGATTATCCAAAAATCTTCGCGGGCGTTGAGTATAGCCAGTTTTGTTTTTAATTCCTCTATGTTATAAAATACCGTCAGCCAACAAATCAAAATAACAATAAAATGCATCGCCTGATCGACTAAGAAAAACACTGCCTTATCACTCTGGTATGATTTCCAGCCATCAATAAGCGTATGCGTAATAAATATTATAATACTTATTAACCAATAATCTGTTCCTGCAAAGACCAAAACGAATAATGCCGTTATAATTGTATGAACATATAAATAGCCGGATAAAAAATGCTTCATTTTCCTGTCTGCGATCCAACTTCTTTTTTGAAGTAAGAAATCAGTCAGCAAGTGCGATAGTATCATTTTTATCAACCAGAGAGTACTCATAGCAGTTTGAATTGCATGATAGATTTTCGATATTCTTCTAAAATTTTTTCAATTTCAGCCCAACCGGCGGATTGAGCATGCTTATTTAGAGTAGCCTGGCTGATTTTCAGCCTTCGCGCTGCTTCGATCTGTGTATGGCCGGATAACAATTGGTGTACAACTGCAGCCTGTTTTGGAGTAAATCGCTTGAATATGTAATCGCAAAAATAACCTATAACCCGTAACGCCAAATTGGAATCTTCCTTTGCAGAACGTATTTGCAGCCTGGCACCACTAAGTAATTCATCAAATGCTCTTCCGGATATTATAAACGCATCACTAGTTGAAGTTTTTAAAAATCGTACAGGCACTTTAACTTCTCCTATGCCAATACTTGCCCGAACATCATGCAATGGTGAAAAGCTGCTCGCAATAGCCCTTAGTTTTAAAACTGTCTTTAAGGCCAGACTGGCATCTTTAATATATACCTGAAAGCTGTCACCCCTATAAAACTCAAATTTATACCCTTTGAGTTCTAAGCTCAATAAACGTATTAATTTCTTTTCCTGATCTGGCAAAAGCATTGTCGAATTAACAATGTCAGCAGTTATTATAGCTCCTGAAGGCATCTTAAAATATAGATTAAAAAGGCAATAATATTCAAATATAGACTAAAAAGGCTATAATTTGATATTATAGACTAAAAAGGCTATAATCGTAAATTATGGTTTCGGTCATAGCGACTGTATTGTCGGGGTTATCAACAATGTTTTCACAGATTGATTGCAGGGAAGATATGCTTGCATGCATTGTCTAAATTTGAGTGCCTTTGATCCAGCCACCCAAAACATACCTGTCTTGATTATTTCCGCCAGATCTAAATTGTTCGAGCAGGGCAAAAACCACCTGCCTGACCTCAGCAATATAATCGTAAAAGATCTGCGCGAGTATGGCGTTGAGCAAGCCGGCGCCTATAAAGGAAGTCTGGAAGCATACAAAGGCATGCTCAATAAACTCCGCAGCGGTTCTATTCTATCCGAGCAGGATGCTGTTCGCCTCGTTCATAAAACAGAAGAAACAAAAAAACGCATCCAGAAACAAATAGATGCGCTGCTCGAAAAATATCATGAGCTCAAGAACAGGGCCGAAGAAATACACAGCGGCCGTGATATCACCAAAGGCCTCGTGCCCATCCGGCAAACAGAGATCAATCTCTTAAAAAGCCAGCTCGATGAAATAGAGAACACACGCACAGCCATTCACAGTCCTAAATACAACACTTTCAGCTGGGGCACTTATTCGTTCCTGCTCTTCCTGCTGTTTGGCCTTTCATTTTATTTACTTTATTTCTATATGAGCGTGGCCGATTTTGCGCTCAACGGCGTAGACCCTGCCACGGTTTTCCAGGAAGGCCGGCTGAATGTTCAATTGCTGCCCAACCTACGCAGGCTTATTTACCTAATGATCAATTATCCGCCATTGATCGTGTTTCCCACCATCTTCTTTGCATTGGGAACAGCCATTCACATGTTCTTCGAAAAAAGCGTTCGCTACAGGAAAGTGGTATGGGGATTACTGGCGCTGGTATTTGCAGGCGATGTGCTGCTGGCCTTCCAGGTACATGCGGCCGTGAACGAACTGCTCATCAAAGCCAATCGTCCTGAATTTAAATCGCTCATCGTTCCTGCACTGGAAGACGTTCGTTTTTACCTGGTGCTGTTTCTTGGCTTTGGCGTATTTGCCATCTGGACGGCCATTTATTACCTGCTGCAGATGGAATGGAACAAGCGCAACCAGATGAAGATGCGTTACAAGCGCATAAGCAGGTTGCAGGATGAAATACTGGAACTGGAAGAAAAGCGCATGCTGCACGAAACAAACCTCGGCCAGGTATCGCGGCGCATTGAACAATTAGGAAAAGAAAAAGACAGGATGGTGTTGCCCGTGGATACCATCGAAAAAAATATTAATTATTTCAGGGATGGATGGAGCGGTTACCTGTCAACATTATATGGCAGGGAAAAAGGTGAAGAACAGATAAGAGTGATCAATGAAACAACCGATGCTTACATTCTTGAACTGAAAGAGTTCCAGGAATCTTATTTCAAATAACAAAGTGATATGGTGCGATACGGTTTGATATTATGCTGTGTTCTATTCATTGCTGCTTCCTGCAACGAATTCCAGGAAGCGGTAAAAGAAGCGAAGAAGGAAACAAAACCTCCTCCGGTTGATAATTACATTGTGCTGCTTGACCTGAGCGACCGCATTCTATATAACAACCAGCAGCAGGTAGGCAAAGACCTGAGCGTGCTCAATACCATACAAGCGATGTTCAGGGCCAACATCAACAGTAAAGATCCTACGCATCTTTATTATGCGGTGAACGATAAGTTGAAAGTGCTGATAGCTCCGCAAAAAACCACGCCGAGAAAATTGTACGACGATGCAGGCCAGCTTCGCATAGAGCTTTCATCGGAAGAAGCTATGAAAAAAGCAGCGGCCGTTGATCAATCAGAAAAAACATTCAAAACGGTATTGCCGGAGTTGTACAAGCAAGCCATCATCAGCAACAATAATGCTGATTATGTGGGCGCCGACATCTGGAAATATTTCGATGAAGATCTCTCCGGCGACCTGGAGAAAGATGCAAGGAACACGCTTTTCATTATCACCGATGGCTATCTTGATTTTGAAAAATCAGAAGAGCGCCAGGTCCAGGGCAACCGCTTCACTTCCTGCGCGCAGCTCATCAACAGCCTGAAAGCATATCCTGACTGGAATACAAAATTCGAAGCCGGCGATTATGGGCTGATGCCTGTTGGAAAAAAATTCAGCAACCTGAAAGTAGTGTTGCTGGAGATCAATCCCAAGCAGGATTGGAACGGCGAATACAAACTGCTCACCCGCATCTGGAGCAAATGGTTCAGTGAAATGGGAATAGATAGCTGCAGCTTTATTAAGAACGACAATATCAACGAAGTAAAAGAGTCCATGGAAAAATTCATGCATGTGAGAATGAATGCAAAAGTGGAACAAACAACATGGACCGCCATCTCCGCTCCTGATTCTATTGTTAAACCTGCAGTGGCTAATTCAGGCCGCTCGCTGGCAAGCCTTCCTGTTAAAAAAAAAGATGAGCCGGCAGTAACTGCTCAGAATATTCAACCGATGAAAACCAAACGCCAGCCACTCGCCCGGAAATCAAAAGCAAAAGACCAGGTGAGTTTTGGACCGGCGTATTAGTCATCAAGTCATTGGGTCATTAGGTCATTAGGTCAATAAGTCATTGCACCTGCTGGCGAAATTCAATGACTAATGACTAATGACCCAATGACCAATGACTTATTGACTTATTGACCCAACCACATAAACAATCTCTTATGTCACGCACACTCGTCTTTTCCGCCCTCATTGCTTTCACTATGATGCTCGCGTCCTGCGCCAGCTCAAGAGTGCAAAGCCTTGCAAAAGCCACCCAGGAAGCGCTTGAGTTAGTAAAGCTGGAAGCGCAACGCGCCATACAGCTCACTACGGAAAAAATGCGCAATTATGAGGTGGACACAGACATTGGTAAAGAGATCATTCAAAACCTTCAGGTAGCGGAGAAAAAAGTAGACGCGCAACTGGCAGAAGTAAAAAGGATCGATAACAACGACAGGGAAGCAATTCTGCGCTTCGCCGAAAAAACAAATGTTGTGATACAGAGTGCGCTCACCGATCTTAAATCGCTGAACGACCTGTACGAAGTATCTACCTTTTCACAATTTGAAACAGCTACTTTCTTTCCTACCGGCGGATACAATATTCCTGCAGACAAAATGGACGAAGCAAAATTATCGCTTGAGCCGATCGTTCAGCGCATCATTAAATTTATTGGTGAACATCCAAAGCAGCGCTTTGTTGCAGTGATCGTATGTTCAGGGTTTTCCGATGAATCGCCTGTAGGAAAAGAGTCACCGCTTTATCAAAGCCTGCTCGACAAAATGGATCAATCTAATCCATCACGCCAGCAGATGAATACAAAGCTGTCTGAGCTTCGCGCAAAGAGCATTGCAAAATTATTGGTAGACATCGTTAAAGTAAATGAAGGGATGATCCCTAATCCGCGCCTCATCAATTACGACATTAAATGGCTGGGCAGGGGCGAGGCCCTTCCCTATCCTGAAAAAGTAAAAGATTACAAAGCTGTTGACAAGCGCAGAAGAATGGTATCACTTATCTGGAACGTATTGCCAGGCTCACTATATGCGAATGGGATACAGACGGGGTCTGTGAGCCAGAAATGAATTGGTCAACGAGTCATTAGGTCATTATATGAAAAGTCAAAGGTGAAATGTGAAAATCATTTTGTTTTTGACTTTTCACGTTTCACCTTTGACTAATGACCTAATGACTTATTGACTTTTCTTTAGAATGGCGCCTCTTCATCATCAAACGGCACATCATTCATTTTACTTCCATGTTGAATGTACAGCTTTGGTCCATCCGCATCCTGCACAGGCTTCCAGTTCCCTCCGGGAGGTAAAGCCCCGCCGGTGAAATCGTCACCATCCCAATCAACAAATTTCTGAATGTGCAATAATGCGCGCAGCTTGATGGTTTCCAGGGAACCGTTCCTGTGCTTGGCAATGCGCACGTGCGTTTCGCCGCGGTTGCTCTCGCCCATTTCGTTTGAAGTGATGTCGTAGTACTCAGGTCTGTAAAGGAACATAACCATATCCGCATCCTGCTCAATGGCTCCTGATTCGCGAAGGTCACTAAGTTGCGGCATCTTATTTCCTTCTTTCCTTTTTTCAACTTCACGGCTCAACTGGCTCAGCGCTATGATGGGAATACCTAATTCTTTTGCGAGTCCTTTAAGGTCACGCGAGATCTTACTGATCTCCTGTTCGCGGTTGGAGTTGCGGTTTTCGCCGCCTCCGCTCATCAATTGCAGGTAATCTATGATCACCATGCCGATGTTGTGTTTGTTCTTAAGCCTGCGGCATTTGGCCCGCAGCTCAAAAATATTCAGCGCTGGTGTATCGTCAATATAGATCGGCGCCTGCGCAAGGCGTTGAATGCCTCTTGCATACAACTGTTTCATTTCATGCTCTTCCAGTTTACCGCGTGATATTTTTTCGAGCATGATCTCGCTTTCGGCCGCAAGAATACGTTGTACCAACTGGCCTGAGCTCATTTCCAGCGAGAAGAATCCTACACCCGAAGGTTTTGTGGGATGCAAGGCCGCATTGCGTGCAAGGTTAAGCGCAAAGGCCGTTTTACCTACTGAAGGGCGTGCAGCCAGGATAACAAGATCTGTGCTTTGCCATCCGTAAGTAACACGGTCCAGGCTTGGAAAACCGCTCGGTACGCCGCTGATATCTTCGTTCTTGCTGCGCAGGTCTTCAATGCGCTGAATGGTTTTCACCAACACGCGATCGATGGGATCGAAATTTTTACGCAGGTGATTATTGGTGATCTCGAACAGCTTGCTTTCTGCTTCGTCAAGAAGATCGAATACGTCGGTGCTGTCTTCGTAAGAATCACTGATGATCTCTCCGCTGATACGGATGAGCTCGCGCTGAATGAATTTCTGCAGCACGATCCTGGAGTGCGCCTCAATATTGGCCGACGAAACAACCGTGTTGGTGAGCCGCGTAATATAATAAGGCCCTCCAACGGTTTCCAGCTCTTCTTTAAATTTCAGTTCCTCTACTACCGTAAGGATGTCGATCGGCTGGCTCTTCTGAGCCAGTGATTGCATGGCGCGATAGATACGCTGATTGGCATCTACATAAAAACATTCAGGTTTAAGAATTTCAACAACGGTGTCAAAAGCGCTTTTTTCCAGCATGATGGCGCCCAGTACTGCCTCCTCGAGGTCTTTGGCCTGGGGAGGTACTTTTCCGTAAACCATCGTGCTAAGGTCCGGCGATGATTTGCGGCGCGCCTTTCGGTCTTTGTTCAGGTTAGTTAGATCCATGGCGGGGTCACGAAATAATGAGTTAATCAAATAGCATTGCAATTAGTTTGGTTTGTCAGGATGGTAGCACACAGCCACTTTTGGATTCTAATCCAACCAAAGATCTGCGGGCTACTTATGTATTAAGAGAACGTTACTACATCATTACCGCAATGTTACCTTGGGGGTCTGGGGGAGCGAATATAAACCCCTCAATCCTGCTAAAATTCTTTTCCGACTTCAATAGTTATTCATTAACAATCCACAATAGCTACCGTTTCCACCAACATATTATTCAAGCTTATTCACAGAAAATCCTGATGTATCCACAATTTAGATAAAGTTTTACGTGTTTCCCTATACTAAATTCACACCCGTTGTGCTAAAGAAAAAACATAGAAATATTTGGTAGAATGCATGAACTGATAAGATGCAGCAGGCACGGGAATCTACGTGTTTTTTCATCGTGTACTCCCGCCTGAAAACCGCTCCCAGCCGCATGTTCGGCCTGCATCGGTCTTACCCGTTTTATCTATTTCCTTTACTGCAAAGGGTTTCAGCCCGCTGCACCGTCCCATAAAAAACATATTTCCCCGCAAACCCAATACAGCAAACGAATTTAGCCGGCGAGTGGGTCAGAGCAGTATCTTTGTCGGCTACAAAATTTCATGTTCCGTAAAAAGGAAGTAACCAAGAGCAAATTGTATGACGATCTCGTATAACTGGCTAAGTGATTATTTACCCGCACCTGTTAAAGCAGCGCTTGACCCCGCAAGATTGAGCCATATACTTACTTCATTAGGTTTGGAAGTAGAAGGTTTTGAGCAGTATGAAAGCATTCGCGGCGGTTTGCAGGGGCTGGTAATAGGCGAAGTAATAGAATGCGCTAAGCATCCCAATGCAGACAAGCTGTCGCTCACCAGGGTGAATATCGGCCAGGACGAACTGTTACAGATCGTTTGCGGCGCACCGAATGTAGCTGCGGGACAAAAAGTGATAGTAGCCACTATCGGCACCACAATTCATCCCAAGAATGGCGAGCCGCTGACCATGAAGCCGGTAAAGATCCGCGGAGCGGAAAGCCAGGGAATGATCTGTGCCGAAGATGAAATAGGCATTGGCGACAGCCATGAAGGCATCGTAGTATTGCCCGAAGATGCTAAGCCCGGCCATCCGGCTGCAGAACTTTTTCCGGTTTATAATGATTGGATCTATGAGATCGGCCTTACTCCCAATCGCATGGATGCAATGAGCCACCTGGGCGTTGCCCGCGATGTATGTGCTTATCTCAGCCATCATGATGATAAAGATTACCAGCCGGTAACTCCTTTTCCCCCGGCTCTTACCGTTAACGACAACAGCCTACCCTTTGAAGTAGTGATTGAAAACCCTGTTGCCTGCGCAAGGTATTCCGGCCTGAGCATAAAGAACGTGCAGGTAAAGCCTTCGCCTTCCTGGCTGCAGGAACGTTTAAAGGCGATCGGTCTTCGCCCTATTAATAATATAGTAGACATCACCAATTATATTTTGCACGAAGCCGGGCAGCCACTGCATGCATTTGATGCAGACAAGATCAAAGGCAGGAAGGTGATCGTAAAAAATCTTCCTTCAGGAACAAACTTTGTTTCGCTTGATAAAAAAGAAAGGAAGCTGCATGCAGAAGACCTCATGATCTGCAATGGAAACAGCGAAGGCATGTGCATTGCCGGCGTGTTTGGCGGTATAGACAGCGGCGTAACAGACGAAACTAAAAATATTTTCCTGGAAAGCGCCTGGTTCAACCCGGTAGATATCCGCAAAACATCTTTCCGTCATAACCTTCGCACAGATGCTGCAGCCAGGTTTGAAAAAAACGTGGATATTTCCAATACGGTAAAAGTGCTGGAAAGAACCGCGCTTCTCATTAAAGACCTTGCGGGTGGAGAACCTGCATCGCAGATAATAGATGTATATCCCGGCAAAAAAGATAAAACACAAGTGCGGCTTACGTATGCATACCTGCAAAAACTAAGCGGCAAACATTACCAGCCTGCAACTGCAAAAAAAATATTGTCCGCGCTTGGCTTCGAAATAATTCATGAAAGTGCGGAGGATATTGCCGTGGCCGTGCCTTACAGCAAGCCAGACATTAGTCTCCCGGCTGATATTGTAGAAGAGATCATGCGTATAGATGGATACGACAACATTGCCATTCCATCATCAATCACCATTACTCCCGCTGTTGAAACTTCTGGTTATAAGCATACCTATATTGAAAAGGCGGCTGGATATCTCGCCGGGCTGGGCTTTAATGAGATCTTTACCAATTCAATTACCAACAGCATTTATTATACTGTTGAAGAATTGCAGTCGGCGGTAAAAATGCTCAACAGCCTGAGCGCCGATCTCAACATCATGCGCTTCTCCATGCTGGAAACAGGATTAGAATCTGTTGCGCATAACCTGAACCGTAAGAACAACGACCTGCGCTTTTTTGAATTCGGGCACACTTATTCAACCGCAGGCAGTGGCAGGTATGATGAAGTTGCGCATTTCAGCCTGTATGTAACCGGACAGGTAATTGAAGGCTCATGGAAGAATAAGGCCGGCAATGCAGACATTTATTATATTAAAGGAGTTGTACAGCGTATTTTTCAGCTATTGGGCCTGAACGATGTTCAAATAGCGTCTGCAACATATCCACGGCTCGAAGATGCATTGAGTGTGCATGTTGGTCACCAGGAACTGGCCGTAATAGGCAGTGTTGACCGGCAAACACTGAATACGTTCTCAATAAAGCAGCCTGTATTTTATGCTGATCTGAATTGGGATCGAATTTTGCAGAATGTCCAAAACCTCGACAGAGGTGTAAAAGAACTGCCTAAGCAACTGCCGGTGCACCGGGACCTTGCGATGGTAGTGAGCAAGTCGCTTCGTTACGGACAGGTAGAGGAAAGCATCAGGAAGATAGGATTGAACAAGCTGCAACAAGTGCAATTGTTCGATGTATTTGAAAGCGATAAACTGGGCGTGGATAAAAAATCACTCGCAGTAAGCTTTACATTCCTTGACGAAGAAAAAACTTTGACCGATAAAGAGATCGATGGTATGATGAATAAGATCATGGCCACGCTTGAAAAAGAAATACAGGCAGACATCAGGAAAGCATGATGATACATGCAGCAATTGGAAAAGCAAATACAACAGATCCATCTAAAGCTTCAGCAATTGCTGAAACGCCATGCTGCATTACAGAAAGAGAAGGACCAATTGCAGGCACAGCTCAGCACTCTTCAATCCGATAGCGCACAGAAGATGCAAACTATAGAGTTGCTTCAACAGAAGGTACAGGTGTTGCAGGCTTCAAAAGGAGAAATGAATGAAGAAGAAAAGAAAGCTTTTGAAAAAAGGCTTACACAATACATCCGGGAAATAGACCGGTGTATTGCCATGCTGGGTGAATAGCTTACACGCGCTTTACCAGTCGCATTTTTGTTTCGTCTGCCCCGTGCTTTACTTCAAGCGAGTATACTCCGTAAGGCAGATCGTTCAACCCATTCCAGTTAAAGATCTGTTGTTGCTGGTTTTCTACTGCTGTTTCCATTGCACTGCAAACACAGCCTGCATCGTCTCGCAGAACAGCCTGCAGCAAACAGGGTTCAGAAGAATTCACCTCTAGCGTGAGGCGGTCGATAAACACGTTCGATTTTAATTTTAGCAGCATCGTTGGTTGGTTTTTGGGGTGTATCGCGAAACTCTTTCGTGTGATGCACAAATATTTGCAGTTACGAAATATAATTTCGAAGTACAGGGTTTAAAATGACGGTTGAATTCTTCGCAGGAATAACGGACGGTTACAGTTATGTTGCCTTAACTTTAGTTAGCTGAGGGAGACGGTTGTTAAAAAAATGTGGATAAATTTAAACAGCTTATTTGAACTATGCAAGAAATGATTCCAATAAATATTGTGATCGGCGACCGGAGCTACCGGATCAAGGCGGACCCAAAGGATGAGGAGGCGGTAAGAAAGGCCGTAAAAACCATCAATGACAAGATCATTGAGTTCAAAACCGAGTTTGCCGGCAAAGACATGCAGGACTACATTGCCATGGTGCTTATCTGGTTTGCCACCCAGGTTTCAGCCGGGGGAGAAAATGCCGTTTTGCCTGATACGCTGGTATCCAGGCTGAGGCAGATGGAGGAGCAGATCGATGGAATAATTAGCAAATCTGAAAATGGCTCAATTACTCAATGAACTAACTGAGTATTTGAGCCATTTTCACATTGCGCTATTTGCTTATTTGCTAATTGGAGAATATCTCCGCCAGCTTCTTATCCAACTCCTCTCCCTTCAGATTTTTTCCAATGATCTTGCCCTGGGGATCGAGCAGGTAACTCTGCGGAATGGCCTGGATGCCGTATTGCTTGGCTACTTCGTTGTCCCAGAATTTAAGATCGCTTACATGTGTCCACGTGAGGTTATCATCGTGGATAGCTTTCATCCACCTTTCTCTCTGGCCTTCGCGGTCTAATGAAACGCCCAGTACATGAAAACCTTTGTCCTTATACTTCTGGAATACTTTCACGATGTTCGGATTTTCTTTCCGGCACGGGCCACACCAACTGGCCCAGAAATCAACCAGCAGGTATTTTCCGCGCAGTGAGGACAGTGATACAGCCATTCCGGCTGTGTCGTTCTGCGTGAAATCCATCGCAAGCATTCCGATGCTCGTTTTTTTAGCGATTTCGATCTTTTTCGCCATTGCTTTACCGGAAGCGGATTCTTTTGCCGCGGCGGCCAGTGAGTTAAATAAAGGTTCTACTTCTGCCGCGTCTATCTCATAACCTGCGGCAGTGCTCAACGCAAAAAGCGCGAAAGGTGAACCAGGGTTCTTCTGTACATATTCCCTGTTTATGCGCCTGATCTCTTTATCAATTTCATCGAACTTAGATTCCAGCTTCTTCATGCCGGCTTCGTCCTTGGCCTTGTAAAATTCACTGTACTGTTTGTTCAGTTCAGCTACCTGGTCAGTGTAAGGTTTTGTTGTTACAGATACCTTTGCATATTCATCATGCACCTTTGACCCTTTAACGGTAGAATTACTGAAAGAATCAACCGTGATCACCTGTACATCTCCTTTATCTACGTAAACAGTAAGGTAATCGCGGTTCATAGAAGGACGGCGATTGATGCCTTTGGCTGCGGCTTCAGCAGAATCTACCAATAACCGCAGGTAGAGACGCGCAGGCTCGTTCAAAGTACCTTTCAGCGTAAACGATCCGTTCTCGATCATTACCGTATCAACGTTTCTTTTGCCTTCGATCACCGAGGTAACTACGATCTTTTTTGCGGGATCCTGGATCTTGCTGATATCGCCTTTAACCTTATACTGTTGCGGTTTAATGTTGTAGTCGGATTTTACTGCGTTCTGCCCCATCGCCATTGCGGGCAGGGCCAACAGCACAAAAGCTAATTTTTTCATTGATCTTAATTTAGGAGCACAATTTAAACATAACAAACCAAGAGAGCCGTCCGCTCATGGAAATAAATCAAAACAAGCTCTGCAAAAAGGCGGGACGGGCAAGAGACGGAAATTTGTATCTTCGTCCATTGCTGTCAAATCCAGAATGTTATGAATTTGGAGCAGTTATATACCATTGTGAACATTTTAAACAGTACTAAGAATGTTGGACCAGAATATTCTACTCATAATTATTGGGGCCGTCGCGCTTATTATAGGTATCATAGCGGGTAAGCTCATTTTTGCCAAAAACACGCGCAAACAGGTAGAGGAAGCCGATGCACAGGCGCAAAAAATTGTAAAAGAGGCGCAGACCACAGCGGAAAACCTGAAAAAAGAAAAATTGCTGGAAGCCAAAGAGCGCTTCGTACAATTAAAGGCAGAACACGACAAGGAAGTTTTAGACAAGAACCGCCGCATGGGCGAATCAGAGAACCGCGTAAAGCAAAAAGAACTTTCCATTACGCAGAAAATGGAACAACTCGAGCGGCAGGTAAAGGACAACGACACCATCAAGGAAAACCTCAGCCGCCAGATAGATGTTGTGAACCAGAAACGTACAGAACTCGAAAAGCACCAGGAAGAGCACATCCGAAGGCTGGAAAAAATTGCCGGCCTTACCGCCGAAGAAGCAAAATCACAACTGATCGAAAGCCTCAAGCAGGAAGCGCATACCCAGGCATTGGCCATTCAGCAGGAGATCATCGACGAAGTAAAGCTGAAGGCAAATAAAGAGGCCCGCAAGATCATTATTCAGACCATTCAACGTACCGCAGCCGAACAAGCCATTGAAAATTCTATCACGGTATTCAATCTGGAAAGCGATGAGATCAAAGGCCAGATCATCGGTCGTGAAGGCCGTAACATCCGCGCCATTGAAGCGGCTACCGGTGTTGACCTTATTGTAGATGATACCCCGGAAGCGATCATTCTTTCTTCATTTGATCCGCTTCGCCGCGAAATTGCCCGCCTTTCACTGCAGAGGCTGGTAACTGATGGACGTATTCACCCGGCAAGGATCGAGGAAGTGGTTGAGAAAACCCGCCGCCAGATAGAAGAACAGGTGATTGAAATAGGTGAGCGCACGGTTATTGAGCTGGGCATTCACGGGCTGCACAAAGAATTGGTGCGTATTGTAGGTAAGATGCGTTTCCGCTCTTCTTACGGTCAGAACCTGCTCATGCACAGCCGCGAAGTAGCCAATCTTTGTTCTATCATGGCTTCCGAATTAGGCATGAATCCCAAGCTGGCCAAACGCGCAGGACTTTTACACGATATCGGCAAGGTACCTGACGAAGAAACAGAACTGAGCCACGCATTGCTGGGTGCAAGGCTGGCAGAAAAATATGGTGAAAACCCGGCGGTAGTAAATGCCATTGGCGCCCACCACGATGAAATGGAAATGCAGTATGTGATCTCTCCCATTGTTCAGGCCTGCGATGCCATCAGCGGTGCGAGGCCCGGCGCACGCAGGGAGATCATGCAGCAATACCTGCAGCGTATTAAGGAACTGGAAACCCTGGCCATGAACTACCAGGGCGTTGAGAAAGCCTATGCCATCCAGGCCGGTCGTGAGTTGAGGGTGATAGTAGAAGCAGATAAGGTAACAGACGGCGACAGCGATAAGCTGAGCTTTGAAATAGCGCAGAAAATACAAACGGAAATGACTTACCCGGGACAGATCAAAGTGACGGTCATCAGGGAGAAAAGGGCTGTAAATGTGGCTAGATAGCCACAAGAAATAAGGCACAAGGGTCAAGGCACAAGAGTGAGCTACATATTTCTTATTTCTTGTTCCTTGTTTCTTGTTCCTTGTTTCTTATTTTTTGTGCCTTGTTTCTTGTTTCTTGAACCTTTTCCCCTACCTTTGCAACCCTTAATTAAAGAGTCATGAACGCAGCAACTCAATACGTACACGAACAGTTGAAAGGCGAGACAACCCAGAAAGAATTGCCAAAATTCAAAGCTGGTGATAGCGTCACTGTAAATTATAAAGTGGTAGAAGGAAACAAGACCCGTATCCAGGGTTTTAAAGGCGATGTTATTAAGCGCCAGGGCCAGGGTCAAACCGCTACATTCACCGTAAGGAAGATCTCCGATGGTGTTGGCGTAGAAAGAACTTTCCCTGCGTTCTCACCCAATATCGATTCTATCGATGTTCATAAAGTGGGTCGTGTTCGCCGCGCCAAGCTGTATTACCTGCGCAACAGGAGTGGTAAAAGCGCCCGTATCAAAGAAAAACGTATGGCTGTTGAAGCTTAAGATATTGAACCCTATGCAGGGCGGGCCTTGTGCCCGCCCTTTTTGTTTGTTTTAAGTCAAAGTTTTCCGGGTCTTAAACCGGGAGCCAATCTCCCGTTCAAAAGCCTTAATTTGCCGGTTGAAAGAATCGTTTAGCAATGGGTAAAGCTTTACCTTTGTTTTTTACTATCAAACACCTCATATCATGTTAGTGTTAAACAGCTTCACATTATTGTTCTCTATGCCTGGTGGTACAGAGTGGATATTGATCATACTTGCCGTATTGATCCTGTTTGGTGGCCGTAAGATCCCTGAGTTCATGCGTGGCCTGGGCCGTGGCATCCGCGAGTTCAATGATGCAAAGAGCAACGTAAAAAAAGAGATTGAAGATGGCATGAATGAAACAGAGAAAAAATCTTCTTCTGCCACTACACATCAAGCGTAAGCTAACGTTATCATTGGATTTTCGTGAGCTTAGCAGCATTGTTTAGTTTTCATTCTATACATGATTATCATGCACAACTTCTATCCGGAGCTTACAGCTGCGAGGAAGCCGTGCATTTTTATTTGCAGCATATCACCAACAGGGCTTCATTGAATGCGTATGTTCAGGTATATGCTGACGAAGCCATTGAACGCGCCAGGCAATTGGACGCATCCCGCAAAAACAATC
>JBAVMD010000880.1:0-3207 GCA_049689695.1 Chitinophagaceae bacterium
GTTCCGTTGTCGATCGCGAATTGCGCGAGATCAGGAATTGAATTACTGATAGTAATATTTTTTGTTTTGATAGATGGATAGGCTTCATCATCTTCCATACTGAAACCGAATTGCTGCGCATTTTCCATCAGGTATTTGAACGCGAGTATGCGGAAAAGGTACCGGTTGGTCTCTTCCGGCAGCATGAGATCATAATAATTTTTTGTTCGCTGAAATTCAGCCTGCTTATTATAACCTCCTTGTCCGCAGTTGTAAGAAGCCGCTGCGGCTGTCCATGTGCCGAACTTTTGGTAACCTGACTTTAAATATTTGCAGGCGGCATCTGTTGCTTTTATAATATCATAACGTTGATCTATTTCACTCGTTACTTCAAGATTATAGCCCGGTGCGGTGTTGTCCATGAACTGCCAGTAACTTACTGCGCCTGAGCGGGAAATGGCTTCGGCCACCAGGTTGCTTTCTGCTACGCAGAGATATTTAAAATCATCAGGTACCCCGTTTGCACGCAACCTTTCCTGTATTATAGGAAAATGCCGATTGGCCAGTTTAAGCATGTACAACACATTAGAAGGCTGATAATAATTATAAAGCACCTGCCGGTCGAGGCGCTCTTTGACATCCCATTTTTCCAGAGGCACTTTTTCTCCGGCAAAGCTTATCTGTGAAGGAAGATCAGGCACGAACCATTCATGTTTGCTATCCTGTTGTTTATCCTTTTCACGAAAGGCCATCAGGGCCGTCAATGAAATACCTGCGATGATCCCGCTGATCAATAAGATGACATTCTTCATATAATGGGTTTGGGATTATTGCGACAAATGGAATGCCATAAGAATCACGGATTGGAAGAAGGATTAGAGGATTGCATGATAAGAAAAAGCACGGATTGAAAGAAGGATTAGGGGATTGCACGGATGGATGCACAAAGGAAATACATTTCATTTTGCGACTCACTGTCCTCACGAACCCCGCAGCAGCGATTCACGATAGCAAGGGCCGGGGTGGGGGATCGACAGCGGAGCGAATGGTTAATCCGTGTAATCCTCTAATCCTTCTTCCAATCCGTGATCCTTAATTCATCGGCGAAGCCGCATTAAAATCCGCCTCCGTCACACCTTTGGAAGTATCTGTATCCAGTGTGATCTTCCATTGACTATCTTCTTTGCGTAACGACACATGAAATTTGCCGTAGAAAGAACGGGGAGTTCCGTCAGGCGCGTAAGAAGTAGTTTTATAATATCCTATTTCGAATGCCCTGTCTGCCGCAGCTATACGGTTGATGAAGCGCAGTTCGATATCCCTTTTACGTTTGTTGGCTTTTGACCTGGTGTCACCATCTTTCATTTCTGCAGCATATTGCGGATGGGTCAGCAATTTTTTATCATCCTGCGTTACGCGCATCATGTCTTTGCTGTGCACCGACATGAATTTATCTGCATCATAACTACTGAATGCTTCAATGAAAGGTTTCCACACCTGGGCATTGATCTCTTGCTGTGCATTGCCGGACTGAGCATTGATGCTGATGGTGGAAAGTGTGACCATCAGGATTAAAAAAAGCTTTTTCATGGCCCCTGAGATTAATTTGGTATCCCTTAATATACTCATTAGCACCCTTAAAACGGGAATTTTTTGCCCAAGCGGTGTTTTTGCCGGATGAACAGACAGGCAGATAATTAACTGGTCTGATACTTGTCACATCTGCGGTATAAAACATTAATGATATGAAGAAGTTACAAGTTTTTCTCGGTGGACTGTTACTGGTTACCGGGCTGATCGGTTCAAACAGCGTATCTGCGCAGGAAGATACGATGCGTCACCACAGAGATTCCAGTAAGCATCAGGGCAAGTGGGACAGCACAAGGCAGCAACGCAATTGGGACAGGAATACTGCCCGTTCAAATGAAAATTTAGCCTACACTTATATAGATCTCAATTCTGGTGACACTCTCGATTATTTCTACGACGCCGACAAAAAAATAGTGATGAACCGCACATCCAATATGCCGGTCGACTTTTATGTGAACACTTATACCGGTGATACGGTTTATGGTCGCGGACGTTTTGTTGTAAATGGTTTTGTACTGAAAGGCGAGGATGGGAAATGGAAGTTTGATGAATCCAAAGTAAAAATAGATGGTGATGAGCTCAAACTAAAAGATGGCAACCGCAAGCTGAAGATAGATGGAGACGAAATAAAAGTAAAAGACGGGCGCAGAAAGATTAAAGGCGATGGTGACGAAATGAAGATGAAAGACAAGGACAACAAGACCAAGGCAAAAGTGGATGGCGATAAAATGAAAGTAAAAGATGAAGATGGAAAAGCCAAGTATAAAGATGATAAAACAAAGATCAAAGACGGCGATACCAAGATCAAGAAGAAAGGTGATTCTACAAGGATAGAGCAATAAAGAACACGAATTATAAGACGAATTTCACGAATGAAGCCGGGCATTGTCCCGGCTTTTTTCATTAAGCCATTAAGAGGAAGATGCTTGTTCAAATTGCAGCAAGGCTATAATTTCTTCCAGGTACTTCTGGTCTGTTTCATCAAACACATTCAGTTCCGCACTGTCTACATCAAGCACACCAACCACTTCATCATTGCGAATGATCGGAACAACGATCTCAGATCTTGAAAGGCTGCTACAGGCAATATGCCCCGGGAACTTTTCAACATCAGGAACGATCAATGTTTTCTTTTCGGCCCAGCTTGTACCGCAAACGCCTATGCCTTTGCGTATTCTTGTGCAGGCAACCGGTCCCTGGAAAGGCCCTAGCACCAATTCATTGTTCTTTACAAGATAGAAGCCGGTCCACAGCCATCCGAATTGTTCTTTCAGCGCGGCTGCTACATTAGCCAGGTTAGCTATGAGGTCTGTTTCGCCGGTAAGCAATCCCTGAATTTGTGGGAGTAAGGCCTGGTATTGTTCTTCTTTTGTGCCTTGTGCTATGAGGAGGTCTTCTGCCATTTTGAGACTTTTGGCAAATGTACGAAGTGGAAGAGGCTTCGCCTTTTTTCTCCGCAAAGAACTCGGGATTGAAAAAGGCGAAGCCTCTGCGCTCTCTAATGAAACACCCTGATCACTTTCACAAATCTCGTTTGATAATATCCTTTCAACGGCGAAGTAGTAACACCATAAGCTTTTCCTGAACTGGAATGTATAAAACTAAGTTCCCCGTTAGCATTATCAGTAACAATACCCA
>JBAVMD010000881.1:0-2455 GCA_049689695.1 Chitinophagaceae bacterium
GATGAAGTTATCGATTCGGTAACAGGCAACAAGCCTGCCAAGTTTCTTAAAGATTTTGCTTTCCGTAATTTAGCCATCACAAAACAAAACGTATATCTTTTTAAACTCGGCAAAACGTTTAACCGAAGCACCATGCCTCCCGGCTTTCCACTTACTATAGAGAAGGAGGATTTGGTTGGAAAAGAATATTCCTTTTTTTGCCTTCCTCAAACAATATTCAGTGTTTATTTAAGCGCGCCTACTGATAAGGAGGATTTGAAGTTTTTGCAACCGGTTTTAATTCGCATTGAGAATAAATCATTGATAATCCGTTACACGAAATTGGAGAAGAATCTACAGTCATATTATCCGGCAAACAGGGAGGTTCGAAAGGCCGGAGAGACAAACTCTGAGGAAGACACCTTACGTCAGATATTGGCATATTTTGAGACAAATTATAACGCGCAGATAAACGATATCAACAAAGGAGTAAAATATCTTTGGGCTCAAGATTGGATAGACTGTCATAAGATTCAATACCTTAGTCCGTTTTCGTCGGATATGACAACAATGAACGGCGCTTTAACATTTAAGCAAAAATATCCGACTAAATATCAAAACATTATTCTGGCCCCTATTGGAAAAACTCTCTGGAAATATCTCCTTGCAGATGACTATTTTTGTGATGGGTTTACAACCGACCCAACCGCTGGCCAAATTAGTTTTACAAAGTTTCCCAAGCATTCAAATCAGGTCGAAAATGTCATTACAACGATACTTGCAAACAATTGAAAGCATAGACCCTGGGAATATATACGTAGAAAACGTTAGAGCTTTATATGGTATTCCTCGATTTGCTGCGCGAGTGCTTTGCGAAATGGCCGTGCTCGATAAGACCTTCATTAGAAAGATTGGTATAGTTTGTCCTAACAGCGATTGTAAACGAATTATTGAAGAGTATGATTCTTACGCCTTAATTCCGCCCAAAATAACTTGCCATATATGTGAGACAGAAGAAAGGGAGAACTCCACGTTCGACACCTCGCAATTACAAAAAATTGAGTTTTATAAGCTAAATAAATGAAATGGCAATTACGGAAGATCAATTAAAGGTTTACGAGGTGCTTACAAATCTTGCCTTAAAAGTAGTGGTAACAATTTGTATTCTTATTGCATTCTTTATTATCCTTCGGTTTGTAATTTCTGCTAAAACATGGGAAGATAGGGCGGTTTTTGCGGCGCTGGATGGTATTTTAGGCGGCACCATGTTTGTTCTTGTCAGGCATTTTTTTCCGGCCATCAAAATGGCTACAAATGCTGAAAAAAGGACGAAAAAAATTTCTCCCCCCTCAAAATAATCCAGCAATCATAGATTTCTGACAGAGGATATAGGCTTGCCTGAATTGCAGGAATATATTTCAAATGCAATCTTCCTTATGAATGCGGCGCCCAACTTGCGAAAGTTTATGAATATGCTTGCAAGGGTTTTAGGTAAACCATATCAGGGCGACTTATATGATTAATGCGAAGTAAAATAACAGCACCAAAACATCTGCTGTGAACCTCGTAACGCAACCCTCTCATTAGGGGTGATGGGTGGCCGCCCAGCGTGTTACGGGGGATTTCCTTTTTGTAAATTTACGCTAACTTTATAGCATGGCCAAAGCAAGCAAAAAGTCTGCAAAAGAAGGGTCAGAGATGTTTCATAACATAATGAAAGCATCCGTGAAGGGTAACCCTAAACCAAACACCGAAAAAATACAGCTATGGAAACAACTCCAAAAAACTTTACCTATAAGGTGAGTGACGAGAAAACTCTCGATGCGTTTTATTTTTTCAATTACAATGGTGTCAATAAGGGAAGCGGTTATATAAACTTCACTGTTCAGACTAATGATCCAGACACAAGCCAGCCTCTAAGGCTTTCTCAGGCTCTTCCCGAAAGCACCCTTAATAGCCCTCACGATGAATTAGTGATTAATGCTGAATCCTTATTAGATGATTATTATAAGTCAAAAAACTAAGTAGAAGTTGAAATATTCTTTTCCTCCCCGTAGTCTAACACGTATATAGTTACCTGTCAAGAAAAAAGAAAGAGAAAAAAATCTGAGGTAACTTCAAATCTCACAATCACTTACAGAGCAAGGCTTGCATATAACGGCTTGCCTTACTTTCCATTCAACGGCAAATCAAACCAATGATACCCATCCTTCGCTATCAGCGCTTCCGCAAGTTCAGGTCCCCAGGAACCCGCCGGATAGTTCGGAAAGCTCATGCTTTTTTTATTGGTCCATGTATGAAGCACTGGCATCAACAACTCCCAGGCAGCTTCCACCTGGTCGCCACGCATGAACAAAGTCTGATCCCCAAGCATGGTATCCAGCAAAAGCGTTTCATAAGCTTCCGGCGTATAGCTTGCATAAGTACTGTTGTAATCAAACACCATCTCCACTGTATTCAATAGCCACTCAAGGCC
>JBAVMD010000882.1:0-2791 GCA_049689695.1 Chitinophagaceae bacterium
GAACAAGTGAGTCGCGGAAAGCGTAAAGCATGCCTCCCCCACATCCGTGTAATCCTCAAATCCTTCCTCCAATCCGTGCTTTTTCTTCTCTCAAAATCAAAGGTTAATCCAAATGAAAAATCCGCCGGGTCAATGGTGAGCCGGCGGACACGTTCTTCAAAAGTATTGCATTTGGACGCTTATTTAGCGGACTTGCTAAACTGCAGCATCCACTCGTATATATTCATTCCGTTTTCCTTATAGGAAGGATCGGTAGCTTTGCTCCATGCATCGTGCTCACCACTTGTAAAGACTGTGAACTTTGCTGCTTTAGCGGGATTAAAACTGTTCACTTTCTCAACGATCTGTTTGGTGATAGATGAAGATACTACTTTATCATCACTGTTATGGAAGGCCCATACACCTATGCCATTGGACGCGATAGTAGAAGAACGCTTCTCATCTGCCCATGAAGGAGCTGCGATAGGAACGATAGCCGCGATCTTGCTGCTATAAGCGCCTGCAACATCCCATGCCAGGGCTCCACCCATATTAAAGCCACCAACGTAAATACGGCTGGCATCAACACGGTAAGTTTCTACCAGTTGGTCTATCAATGCGTTCACATCCTGAACAGTAGGCCATTGATTGAACTGGGGAGCGATCACGATAAAGGAATAAGCTTTACCATTTGCAGTGAAGCTTGCAGGGAATTCTTTCTGCTGCAGAAGCTTTGCTACGCCTTGCTCCTGGATAGAAGAAAGCCTTGCATTGCTGCTTGCCAGCTGTCCCATGCCATGAATAAAAACAAGCAGGGGATAATTTTTTGTAGTAGAATCATAGCGGGCAGGAAGTCCGGCGATGTAGCCGCTGATATTGCCTGCGCTGTTGGTAACAGCTTTTACAACAGGAGATTCGGTTTCCGGGAGATTGTTTTGGCTGCCGGCAACTGATACGGTTTCTTCAAGATTGGATTCAGCTTTTACTTGCGAAACATCTTTTCGGCAGGAGGCAGCCACTGCTGCCAGGGCCACCATTGCGGCCAGCATGCTTTTTTTCATCTTCATAGTATGCAATTAAAGAGGCGGTGTTAGCAAAAATTTTGTCGGTCTCAATTGCCAACAATTATGCCAGAATAGGGGCCGGGCTCGCTTTAAGGTTTTTTTTACAAATGGCTGAAATGTAGGCTGGGATTGAGTTTCAGAGATTTTTTGGAGAATCGGATTGAATCGGGTTAACCAGTGGATAACAAGAACGCAATTTATTTTGTTTGCAACGCAGAGAATAAGAGAGGCAGTCCCGATAGCTATCTGGACTGCCTCTCCCGTTCTCTGCGGTAAAAAAATTATAAGCTACTTCGTAAACTTCGAATTGTTCAGCATAGTCTCAATATCATTTTTATTCTTCTCATCCAACACCACATAGCTGATGCCGAAATCATATCCCTTATAAAGCTTGGAAAGCAAAAATGAATTAAAGACCACTTTTTTATCTACCGTAACCGTAACGCGGAATTTATCAAACTTCAATCCACTGATAGTTGTGGTGGTAGTAGCAGAATCGATGGTTGCGCCGGGGATCTTTTCAGCGAAAGTGATATACACCATGTCCTTTACGCTCTGAGAAACTTCTTTCCAGTCGCCATCTGTCTTAGGGTCAAAAGGAGTAATGGTAGAATTGAAATAATTATAATTGTTCCTTGTTGCACTAATAAGTGTTTTAGCCGAGGAAACATCCAGCTTGGTGCCTGTGGCATCTTCTATAGCCTGCTGGCCTCTTTCATTCTTTGCTGCATCTTCTTCAGCGCTCAGCCGCTCGAAACCTTGCGGCAATGTGATGGTCCAGCCTATTTCTTTAAAAGTGAATGTACGGTTTGATTGCTGCGCGTTGGCGTGCAATGTTATTACCAGGCAGAGGAAAGGAAGGAGTAGTTTCATAGTTAATTTAATAATGCGTGAAGATATAACGCAAAACCGGGAAATGAAAGTGGAGAGGCTTCGCCTTTTTTTGATCAGGAGAACATAGGATGGAAAAAGGCGAAGCCTCTTATTCTTCTTCCATCTCATCTTCGATGGCCTTGCTGATGTGCACCAGCACTTTATCGATGCGCTGCGCATCCATATCAATGATCTCCAGCTTAAAACCTTTCCATTCTACAGTTTCTCCTGTTTGCGGAATGTGCTCCAGCTTATGAAGAATAAAACCGGCAAGCGTATTGAAGTCGTGGTCGCCTTCGTTCATGTGTTCCGTCTGCTCAAAATAAGTAAGGAAATTATAGAATGGTATCTGTGCGTCCACAAGATAAGATCCGTCTTCACGCTTCACAATTCCATAATCTTCTATGTGCTGCTCGGGAATATCGCCTACGATCGCTTCCAGGATATCGTTCAGCGTGATCATGCCCTGCATGCTACCGTATTCATCAACAATATAACAGCAATGTATTCTCGACTCCTTGAACTTCTCCAGCACCTGGTAAGCCGATACATTCACCGGCACAAAGAGTGGCGGGGTCATAAGGTCTTTGAACAAAGTGAGATCATCCGCCACATACAGGTCTTTAATAGACACTACTCCTTTCAGGTTGTCGATGTCCCCATCGCAGATGGGATAAACTGAATGCGGTTCGCCTACTATCTTTTCCTTGATCTTCTCTTCATTATCGTTCAGATCGAACCAGATGATATCGCTGCGATGCGTCATTAAAGAAGTAATGTTGCGGTCGCCCAGGTGAAACACGCGCTCAATGATCTCCTGCTCAGCCTCTTCAATGGCGCCATGCTCCGTTCCTTCGCTGATCATCGCCTTTATC
>JBAVMD010000883.1:0-5681 GCA_049689695.1 Chitinophagaceae bacterium
CTTCAGCATCGATGTACCACCAGTAGTATAAAGCTTTTTGCCCGTAAGAAAGCCGCCGGCCACGCTCCGTTTCATATTCTTTCTTCTTGATCATGTCTGAAAGCGGTTCAAGGATCAGTAAACCAAAGTCGAAGCCGGTTTGGGCATCAAACTCTTTTTGATCGATCAATGGTTTGAAATGATCGGCTTCGTCGAAATCCCAATAAGGATCGTCAGAGTAGTTTTTTTTAGAAAGGTTGAAGAAACGCATTGCGGCGCAAATATAAGCAACCACCGGTATCAGGCCGCCAGCGGTATTATGGCACCCTGAAACTGTGCGTACTATCTAATTATTCAACAATTTTCACATTAGTGCGCAGGTGTTGATTTTTATAGGAATATTGTACTGAATTTTAGTAAATCGATTGATTGAAATGCATTTAATGAAATATTTACGACTTATATGGCTGCCTGGCTTAGTCATATTTGTTTCATTCAGCTTTACCCACAGCTTAACATGGGAATCTGGATTTGTAAAAATGAACAAGGACGGGTCATTGAAATACTTTCCTGATGACAAGGGAAATATTATTCCGGATTTCAGCCGCGTTGGTTACTACCAGGGCGATCAACTTCTTCCTTCAATCCCGGTTGCAAAGACCATTACTCCTTCAGCTAATGCATACCAGGCAATACAAAATGCCATAAATGAATTGTCCAGCCAATCGCCTGATAAAAACGGTTTTAGAGGCGCGATCCTTTTAAAGGCAGGAACCTATGAAATACCGGGTACAATCCTCATCCGCACCGGTGGTATTGTGCTCCGTGGAGAAGGTGATGCTACAAAACTGGTAGCAACAATGCAAAACCAGGCACCGTTGATCTCGGCCATGGGCAATAGCAGTTCAGAGATTGTACACATCACACGCACGCGCATTGCAGATAAGTATGTGCCTGTAGGTGCATTTTCTTTTAACGTAGCTTCCGTTTCAACACTAAAAGTTGGAGATCCTATCATTGTATTCCGGCCCGGTACGCAGAATTGGATACACGATCTTAAAATGGACCAGATAGAAATGCGCGAGGGAACTAAGCAATGGCAGCCGCAGGAATACAATCTTGAGTTCGAACGCACCATTACAAAGATCGAAGGCAATCGTGTTTACATCGACAATCCTATTGTAATGGCCATGGATGAACAATACGGTGGCGGTGAGATATACCGCTACAAGTTCACTGAACGCATCAACAATATAGGCATTGAAGATATGCTGTGTGAATCGACCTTCTCCAGCGATACTGCTGAAGACCATTCCTGGAGCGCGGTAAACATGAATAAGATCGAAAACAGCTGGGTGCGCAATGTTACCTCGCGTTATTTCGGTTATGCCTGTGTGAACCTTGGAAAAGATGCCAAACAAATTACCGTGAAAGATTGCAGATCGTACGATCCCAAATCGAAGATCACCGGCAGCAGGCGGTATTCGTTCAGCAATGATGGACAGCTTAACCTTTTCATGAATTGCGAAGCAACCGAAGGCAGGCATGATTACGTGACCGGCCCGCGTACATTAGGTCCAAACGTGTTTTACAATTCCAGGGCAAGCCGCACGCATGCTGATATTGGGCCGCATCACCGTTGGGCTGTGGGCACATTATATGATAACATCGTTACCGATGGAGAGATCAATATACAGGACCGCGGCAATTGGGGTACCGGGCATGGCTGGGCAGGCGTTACGCAAGTGCTTTGGAATTGTACGGCCGATAAAGTGGCTGTTCAAAGCCCATGGGTTTCAGGAAAAAACTACTGCATTGGATTAAAAGGAAAAAAATACGAAGGTCGGCTTAAAGACAGACCAGATGGCGAATGGGAAGGGCAAAATAAAAATGGATTGCAGCCCTCATCATTGTACCTCGCTCAGCTGAAAGCGAGGGGAAAGAAATTGCAGTAAGAAGTCACTTGTCATTTTAGTTATTGGGTCAGTAGTCATTAAGTCATTAGGTCATTAGGTCAATGAGTCATTAGAAAAATGAAAGCTTGACCAATGACCCGCTGACTAATGACCTAATGACCTAACTCCCTCCCCTCTTTTAATTTCTTCCCTCTCAATAAAGCTTCCAGGTAATAATAATCCGCATAACTCAGCGGTACATCAACTTCACTGTTGGCGGGTTTTGAGCCGGTACTGTGTATCAAAAGAAATCCTTTGTTTTCGCCAATGGCAGAACGATAGCTTTTAGTAAGGCTTTCACATATTTTATCCGCCGTTTTACGATAATCTTTTTGCTTTGTGCTGTAAGTGCTCAGCTCATACAAACCAGAAGCAATCACTGCTGCTGCTGATGCATCGCGCGGTTCGTTGGGAATACCGGGCGCATCAAAATCATAATACGGTACAAGGTCCGATGGCATATTCTTATGCGAGAGGATAAACTTAGCCACATTTTCTGCCTGTTGCAGGTACACAGGGTCCTTCGTTTCACGGTAACACAGGGTGTACCCATATAATGCCCAGGCCTGTCCGCGCGACCAGGCAGATTCATGACTATAACCCTGGTGTGTGTTCTTTTTTGTGACTGCACCAGTAGTGGAATCGTAATCGATCACATGATAAGAACTGTAATCCGGCCGGAAATGATTCTTCATGGTGGTGTTGGCGTGCGCAACTGCGATCCTGTAAAATGATGAATCTCCTGTTAACCTTGTAGCAGCAAAGAGCAACTCAAGATTCATCATATTATCTATAATCACAGGATAATCCCATTTTTCCTTGCTGTGGTCCCAGGAACGGATGCAGCCTACTTTTTTATTAAAGCGGGTAGACAATGTGCGCGCAGATTGTATGATCACATCACGGTATTGTTGGTCGCTGGTTATCCTGTAGCCTGTTCCAAAGCTGCAATACACTTTAAAGCCCATGTCGTGCGTACTGCCATTCGTTTTTTCTGTTTCGAGGTTGGCTGTAAAAATTTTTGCTTGTTGCAGCCACTTGTTATCATTCGTATACTCATACAAAAACCACAATACGCCGGGAAAGAAACCGCTGGTCCAGTCTCTTGAAGCAACCAACCTGAGATTTCCATTGTCCAATGTTCTGGGCGAAACCAACTCAGGTTTTCCTGCCCTGGCCTGCGAGATTTCTTGCAGCATCACATCGGTTTGCTTTTCCGCGTCGACAAAAACCTTCTTTAGCTTTTGCGCTTCTGAACAAACCACAACCAGTAAGAGCAACGTACAACAAATGCCTCTTTTCATCTATGATTATTTTATCAATTCTACTCTAAAACCATATCAAAACATTTCTCACCGGCAAATTCCGGACCACCTCTTCCACTTGCGGATCATGATCCAGTTGCTTCCAGGTATTCAGCCAATCGATATTATTATACGCATTTGCTCCGAACACAAGAAAAGGTTGCGCCACCGGCCAGTTCTCCCAATACATCACGTCCTTTACATGCGGCCATTTACTTTTATCAGCTATGTGCGGATAAAGATATTCGATGCCTTTGCGAATGGACCGGCCATCCGCAGACTGATACGCCCACAGGTTATTTTTTTCTGTTGATAATACCTGGCAAATAGTTGCCATAGCATCCAGGTTAAAAATTGAATACCCATAAGGCTTGGTCCTGCGCAGTTCACGCGGGAAACTGCCGTCTATCGCCATCTGGTTGGGCAACAAAACGGTTTTATAGCGTTCGCGGCAGAAATTCATCAGGCTATCGTTACCCATAAATTTTGCAAATACAGCAACCTGCATCACCCAGCAGGTGCCGTGATTGTTTTCAGCGTTCATTTCATCTTTGCCGTATTTATGCGTTGTAAGCCAATGCAGGTACTCTTCGAACCATTTTCTTGCAGCCGCAAAAATATCTTTATCCATTCCGCCGCGTTTTTTCTCGATGGCCATAAGACCCTGAACAACTTCCATTAGCTGAATGGTATCGATGATGCCAATACCGCGACCTGTAGCACGGCCCTTGATCGCCTGTGCATACAGCAGGTTAGGGTTCATTTTTGTGGCAGGGTTTGCGAACCATGCGTTCACATGCTTCATTGCTTGCGCAGCATATTTTTCATTGCCGGTTATCTTATAGGCCGAAGCAAGTGCGCCAACGATGGTGCTGAAGCGGATCATAGCAAGGCGGTGCGCTACAAAATTATCAGGGTTCGTCATGCCGTCGCGCTGAATGTAAGGACTGTCTGCGCTTACAGGATTCGGCCACCAATAATCTCCCTCGGAAAAAAAATCATGCTTGCCGCCTGCGCTGCGTGCTGAAGTTTGTGCAGTAACAGTAATGGGTTCCTGCTGCAATGCCCAATCTGCTTTTTGAATCACCTGGGCGCTGAGCGTTTCCACTACCTGCTTATAATACACGGAAATTTCTGCTTGCTGTGCTTTTTGCGGCGGCTTGCAGGCGACCAAAAATATAATGAGTGTAATCAATAAACGCATGGTTATTTTTTATTCCGTCATGCTATAAGTTTATGAATGCAGTGGCAAGATTTAATGATTTAGCACTTACCATACTGCTGCCTTTTTGAGTGCGCACACGAATGATCGCACGGCCATTGTATAACTGCACATATCTTGAACCACTGGAAGTGCCGAGGTTATCTATCAGTTTCCCATCTCCGGCAATGCCAAAACGCACCCAATCCCGCGAATCAAGCAACTGTATTCCTTTATCATCCATCAATTTTACCTGCACCGTTGCGATGCCGTTTTCTTCGGCGATCTTTTCAATAGAAAGCTTAGCGGCCTTGCCCCATTTGTCTGATTGATACTGAAATGCAATCTCATCCTGAACCTGCGTTTTTCCTTTGCGGGCAACTGCTTTTACGGTATGAGCGCCTTTCTTCAACGGCACATTCCAGCGAAGGCCGGCGGCGGGAAAATCCTGGCTGTTGCGTTTCTTTACGCCCATGCTTTTGCCGTCAACGAACAATTCTACTTCATCACAATTAGAATACACCTTGATCATTTTCTCTTCTCCTTCATCACCCCAACGAACAGGAAATGAATGCCCGTAAATATGAACCATCGGCGTCGTGGTCCAATACGATTGAAAAACATAATATGCTTCCTTCTTTGTAAAATCCCTTTCCACCACGCCTTTCTGGTTCATGTAAGGAACAGGATTATCAGGACGCACGGGCGTTGAAAAGTCCTTAAAAGGCCATTGCGCTGTGCCTGTAAGCCAGGGCATGGTTTCCTGCTCCTTCAAATGCCAGTCGATAAGATTGCAAATGTAAGATTCGCTCCAGTCGCCGTCTTTCGATACACGCGCTGCGCCTCCGTACAGGGATGCATCCCCTGCCCGCTCATCGGTACCTCCACCTGGCTTGATCTGTTGCAGGGCCTTATCAGGAGTTTCAGAATGCCGCCCTGCATGACTATCGCCACCCCATTCCACGTGCAGGAAATGATCTACTTTTTCAAATTCAGCCTGTGTTGTTTGTTTGTATTCTGTATAAATGCCGCGGTACCATCCCGCCCAGATGGAAGGTGAATACACGTCTACAATGTCTTTACAGAAATCACACCTGCGGATGGCTGTTTTTCGCAAAGAATCTATGTTATGTGAAAGATCATTCAGTTCTTTCATGAAAGCCCTGATCTTTTCCTTATCGAACTCCGGAAAATCTCCCGGCCAATCGTTTTCATTGCCAAGCCCCCAGATGATAACGGAAG
>JBAVMD010000884.1:0-3027 GCA_049689695.1 Chitinophagaceae bacterium
AAAATTAGGAGATGCATACGGCTCTCTTGGAGAATTGGATAAATCAATAATTCACTACGAAGAGTATTATTCCATAATGGAAAAGATCAGTGAAAAAAATCCAGAAATGCTATATTTCAAACTAAATTCAATAGCTGTATTGCAATCATTAGGAGTGGTTTGTCAAAAGGGAAATGATCATTTAAAAGCTTTGAACTATTTTGAAAGATCTCATACACAAACCATTGATCTGATTAATAAATATCCCAAAGTTTCTGAAATTAAAAGAGGCTTAGGGGTAATATATCAACACAAAGCCCATTCCTATCATCAACTCAATAATGATTACCAGGCCCATGCAAATTATGTTGCAATGCATGATTGCTTTTATGAGTTAACTATAACATATCCAGACAACCCTTTGTATAGGCATAATTTAGCTTACGCATGTTGCCGATTAGGATTATTTTTCATAGGAAACAATAACGAGAAGGATGCAATGGCACATTTTATTAATGCCCAGAACTTATGGGCTAAACTGGTTTTAGATTATCCTGAGATAATAGAATACAAAGAGAAGCTGTCGCTTGTTCAGGAGTTGGGCAATATAGAAAACTGGAAAGAATGATTCTCGATGAAGACTTTGCTGAACTAAACCTTACATTATCCGAAAATTTATCAGACTCCGGAGAATTGCCTGCTGCACTTGAACGCGCTAAACAAGCAACAGACATCTTCAAAGCATTAGGAAACAGCCAATACCTTTTAGGGCTTGCCCAATCAGGAAATGTTCTCGTTTTAACAGGAGACCGGGAGAAAGCGTTGTCTTATTTCAAAGAATACAACAGGCTTTCATCAGAACTCTACAAAAAAGATCCAACCAATCCGAAAGTTAAAAACAGGCTGGCTATTTCCTGGCAGGATATGGGAGATGTTTACCTGAAAATGGTCAATACATCAGAAGCATTGCGCTGTTTTGAAGAACATCACCGGTTGGCAAAAGAACTTTGCGATGATTATCCGAAAAGCATTACTTACCGGAATTCATTCGCCATATCGTGCACAAAATTAGGAGAAGCTTATACAGCTTCGGGTGAAATAAATAAAGCGCTACCCTATTTTGAACAACATTATTATTTGTCTGCCGAACTTTCCCGTGAGCAAAGAGAAAATGCAGATCTCAAAAATTCGTACGCAACGGCCTGTTCCAAATTGGGCGAGATCTACCTGGAAACCGGAGAATACGATAAAGCGCTCGAACGGTTCAAAGAGCACACCAACCTTTACGAAGAACTGGTAAGAGAATACCCGCACAAAGTAAAATACCAGGAGAACCTTGCCATCTCTTACGAAAAACTGGGCGTATTCTACTACAGTATCAACAGACCCAATGATGCGCTGGAAAACATCGAAAAAGATGTTCAGCTAAGTGAGGCATTATACCGCTCTTATCCCGATAATATTTCTTATAAAGAAGGATTTGCAATTGCGCTGGAAAAACTTGGTAATATATACAACAA
The DNA here is from genome assembly GCA_049689695.1 of Chitinophagaceae bacterium. Lineage (GTDB taxonomy): Bacteria > Bacteroidota > Bacteroidia > Chitinophagales > Chitinophagaceae > DASPKM01. The sequence goes on from JBAVMD010000884.1 coordinate 1,500, forward strand.
CCTGAACCATCTCGATAAAGCGCTTTATTATTACCTGAAAAGCCTTGAACTTACAACAAACCTTTACAAACAGTCTCCCGACAATACCGGGTTTAAAAACGGACTGGCAATTTCTTATTCCAAGCAAGGAAACATACTAACCAAGCTGCATAGATCTGATGAAGCCTTACTTTTTTACAAGAGCGCTTACCAGCTGCAGGAAGAACTCATTAAAGATTTCCCCCAGAAAATTGAATTCAAAAACGGGTTGGCATCTTCCTGCTCACGGCTGTGCGATTTTTATCGTTCATTACACAATGTAGAATCCGCACTCATTTATGCAAAAAGATATGAGCAGATCGCTAAAGACCTATACGATGCCAATCACCTGAACATAGATCATAAGCACAATTATGCGCTCTCCTGCTCCAAACTTGGTGAACTGTATCTCGATAGCGACAATATTCCGCAAGCACATTACTGGATACAGCAATACCATGATCTTGAACGCAAGCTGTCCGATTCATTTCCTGATAACAATCAATTTAAAAACTCTTTCGCCATATCCTGTTCAAGGCTGGGCAGTGTTTATCTTTTGCAAAATGAAACCGGGAAAGCCATCGATCATTTTACATTATACCTCAAACTCCAGCAAGAATTGCTGGAACAGGACCCACAGAACTCTAATTACCGCAACGGAGTAGGCATTGCCTGTTCAAGGTTGAGCGAAGTGTATACCGCACTTGGAGAACTGCAACAGGCATTGGAATATTCGCAGCTATATAAGCAGCACGCTAAACATCTTTACAACGATTATCCACTGAATGCTGATTTTGCAAGAAGCCTTGCCATTGCCACCATTAAAGCAGGAGACGCATGCAACGATCTCGACAAAGCTGATCTGGCACTGCAGGAATTTAATGAAGCCGTTGAGTTACTGCAAGCTGCTACTGCTAAATTTCCGCAGTCAATTGAATTAAAAAATCTCTTGTGCGTTTCCTTTTCAAGAACTGGAGGCGTTCTTCTCAGGCAGGAAAAACCCGCACAGGCTGTGGAATATCACCAGGCTGAAGTTACGTTTCTGGAAGAAATTATTAAATCAGTTGACCAACCAAAATTCAGGTACGATCTCGCTATGGCCAATGAAAAAATAGCCGTAGCATTTGCACACATGGATAATGTTGCGGAAGCCATGCCTTTTTTTGAAAAGTCAGAACAATTGCTTGAAAATCTATGCAACCAATTCCCTGCCCATCCGGATTATAAATACAGCCATGCCATTGCCTGTTTCAGGCTTGGCGCCTATTATGCTGAAAAAGATGAACGCGACAAAAGCAATCAATTATTGCTGAGGTCAAAAAAATATTGGGAAGAGCTGATAGAAAATAATCCTTCGGAAGAAATCTACAAAAACAAATTATCACTCCTGAACGAGCTTCTTGCAACCATCGGCCATGCCAACACGTAGACCTTGGTATTATTTATGCTTTCAATAATCACATTCTATGGTTTACTTATGGTTAAACATCATTTTAGTCTTAAGTTTATC
>JBAVMD010000885.1:0-4061 GCA_049689695.1 Chitinophagaceae bacterium
GTACGGTATTCCTACTAATACCTGTGGTACAAACAACTGGGCTACTGGTGCAGAGGAAGAAGTTGTATGGACAGCTGCTGTTGCAATTCCTTATGGTCGTCAGATAAGAATACAAGGGCTTACGGCATTTTATGCTTACGGTGCTCCAGGAGCTGTAACAGGGGTTGCTATCAGCTTATCTTCTGTAGGAGACCAGCTGTTTGCCTACCAGGGGACTCAAACAGGCGCACATACGCTACTTGCCGGCATCCACATGAATGAAGAGCCGGGCGTTACCAGTGCAACCAATTGGGACAATGTTACTGCTGCGAGCCCAAGCGGCACGCAATCTAACAAACCTGCCTGTATTGTAAACGGCACTCATGGGCTGTTCATCAATCCCGAAGTAAACAACGCACGCTTAAAAACATCTGTGATACTTTCAGGCAACCCGGCTACAGACAGAAGCCGCGTAAATAATGCAGCAAACTGGGATGTGAACGAGGTAACTGATTTCACCTTGCCTGGCGCATTGTCAGGGCTGCCTGTTGAATTCACTTATATCAAGGCGCTTGAAAAAACCGGCCGCATTTCAGTAGAGTGGGGCATAGCAACTGAAGAGGATATTAAAGATTATACCATCGAAAAATCAGATGACGGAAGATTGTATGCTGAACTGGGTGTAATTGCTGCAACTGGTAAGAAAACTTACACCTGGAGCGATCTGCAACCGGCTAACGGCAACAACTTCTATCGCATCAGGGCCACTGAATTAGACGGCACTGTCAAATACAGCACGGTTACCATTGTTAACCTTTCTAAATCAGGCAAAGGAGCATCGGTATATCCAAGCATCGTAAGAAGCGGCCAGTTTAATCTGCAGCTTACTAATTTACCTGCGGGCAACTACAAGCTGAACCTTTTCAGCACGATAGGCCAGTTAGTATTCAGTCGCACCATCAATCATGGTGGTGGAAGCAGCACACAAAGCATTACATTACCATCCAGCCTTCAGAAAGGCGTATACAGGATGAATGTATCAGGCACAACTAATAATCTCACGACAATTGTAGTAGAATAACGTAGTTAAGATACAAGGCACAAGGAACAAGAAGCAAGGAAAGGGGAATCAAGTATTAACAAATACGCACCCTTTTCTTGCTTCTTGTCTATTGTGCCTTGTACCTTACTTTATTATGTCGGGAACAGGTTTTGCATTAAATTTCAACATGCGACATGCAGCCGTAGTTTCGAAGGTTTTTGTAGTGGTATTGGTAGCAGCACAGTTTTCCCTTCAGGCCCAGACCGATACCACACAGCGGCAGGGGATCGACAGTTTCCTGCTGAAACAGAAAGGTATTATAGGCGACCTTGCCAAAAACCTGGTGAATGATACGAGCGATGCGGGGCCTGCAAAAGATCTTCAGCGTAACGATAAATTGTTCCAGCGTCATAAAGGAAAAGTGATCCGGCAAATCCAGATACAATCCCTGGACTTCGGGGTTCCTATCAGCGATACCAGTAAAGGTCTTAATAACAGTCTTACCCGGCTGGCTAATAATCTTCATCGTAAAAGCAGGGAATACGTAATACGGAAGAACCTGTTTTTCAAAGAGAACGAATTGGTTTATCCATTTCTCCTGGCCGACAACGAAAGGCACCTGCGCGACCAGGATTTTCTGCAGGATGCTATTATTGTTGTTGTGCCGGTAAGAGGTTCACGTGATTCGGTAGACATAATAGTAAAAACCAAGGATGTATTTTCAATCGGCGGCAGGTTTCGCATGCACAATACCACTAAATTGAGCGTGGAGGCAAGGGAAGACAATTTCCTGGGTATGGGCGACCGTTTTGCGGTGCGTTCCCTGTACGACAAGGATCGCCTACGCAAATTTGGATTTGGAGCGGAATACATCGGGCGGAATATAGCCGGCAGCTTCGTGAACGGGTATGTTGGAATACTCAATTTCCAGGACGCATTCAACAGTGGTAACGAAGAAGAGACCATCCGGTATATCCGGTTCATAAAGCCGCTTGTAAATCCCTACATGCGCTGGACCTACGCGCTTGAGCTGGCAGATCACCGTACTGTGAACATGTATTCGTCTGACTCGCTTTATAATGCCGACTGGCAGTATAAGTATTATAATATTGACGCGTGGGGCGCCCTGAACATGAGCGCGGATAAGATTACGGGCAAAAACCAGGAAGGCCGTTTGCGCAAGCTGATCGGCATGCGGCTCATTAAACAGGAGTTCAGCCTCCAGCCCATGAAATTCGACGGCCAATACAACTGGGAATATGCAGACCTTTCTGCTGTGCTGGGATCGTTCAGCATTTTTCGCCAGGATTATTACAAAACGCGTTTTGTGTACGGCTTCGGAAGAAATGAAGACGTGCCCGAAGGGATAGATGTGTCGCTTACTGCGGGATGGACAAAAAAAGCCGGGCGGGAAAGACCCTATGCGGGGTTGGATTTTCAGCGATATTATTTCACCCGCAAAGAAAATTACTTCAATTATACATTCCGTATCGGCAGCTATTTGTACCAGAAGAATTTACAGGATATAGATGTGTTGCTTAACCTTGATCATTTCACCCGGCTCAGGTACATTGGAAAGCGGTGGATGGGGCGTAATTTTTTGAGCGTTGGAGTGGGCAAACAGATCAACAAGTCGTTGAATCAGCCGCTGTTTATTAAGAATCAATACGGACTTCCTGAATTTGACAACGGCAAGCAGCCGGGCGATCTGCGTGTAACGCTGAGAGCAGAATCCGTTTTCTTCAGTCCATGGAATTTTATCAACTTCCGCTTTGCGCCTTTTATCTTCGGCAATATGGCATTCTTTACGCCGGAAGGCAAAGCTTTTTTGAAAAGCAATACCATATCGAGCATCGGCGGAGGCATACGCACCAGGAATGAGGCGCTGATCTTTGGTACGCTTGAACTGAAGGCTTATTTTTTTCCACGCAAGAATTACTTCGGGGATTATTATCGCATCGAGTTCAATTCAAACGTGCGGTTCAGGTATAACAGGCAGTTTATCAAGCGGCCTGAGTTTGTAGCTGTGAATTAATATTCAAAGCCATTCATTTTTTTTTACAGACGCAGTTCTGCGTTGGAAATTATAGTTTATTTTTGTATTGCAATTTGAGCTCTACGGCATTTGTAAGTGAACGAATTATTCCGCTACATTTTCCCTGTACGTTTAGTATCTTCTTTACGCTTCCGTTACTCAGATCATTCATCAAACTTTATTAATTTCAGTCAGTATGAACATTCATGTTTCTAATTTGAGCTTTAACGTAACCGATGAAGACCTGAAAGAATTTTTCACCGAGTATGGCGAGGTTTCTTCTGCCAAGGTCATCATGGACAAATTCACCGGCAAATCCCGCGGGTTTGGCTTTGTTGAAATGCCTGATGACGAGGCTGCAAAAAAAGCCATCAGCGAGCTGGACAATGGTGTAGTGGAAGGACGTACCATCCGCGTATCAGAAGCCAAGCCGCGTGAAGATCGCCCGACCAACAACAACCGTGGCGGTGGCAACAGGAACGGTTTTGCAAGAAGCGGCGGCGGATACAACAACAGGTATTAATTTTTTTTGCTTTGTTGAATAGTTCAAACTCCGGGTAACCGGAGTTTTTGTTTTAGAGGCTTCGCCTTTTTTAAATCACAGCTTCTTACACATAAAAAAGGCGAAGCCTCTTTACAACTGCACTATAACACTATTTTTTAGAATATATACAGAACCAAGCAAACCTTTACCGACCTTTGCATTTGTAATGCTGCACAATAAAGGCAATCAGTGAAAACTTAGGTAAAGTGCGGGCCTTTATAAACACATCAGCTTGTTTTTACGTTTATTCTAAAAACAACATATGCGCAAGAGTATCAGTGAAAGCAACGGTCAAACCATCCCTTTAACATTGAAAGCCCTTGAGCTCCTGGAGCAAAGAGGATTTCAGTTTGTACAGGTGAAGGCATTTACTTCAGACAGGCATTTTGATTATGTAGATCCCAGCATGTTCATTATGTTCCCTTTGAAAGAATTGCCTACAGATCCGCTCAAAAAAGACA
>JBAVMD010000886.1:0-2833 GCA_049689695.1 Chitinophagaceae bacterium
ACCAACGCCAAATAACTCCATCACTCCCGTTACTACATCCTTCATCGCATAAGGCATCACACCCCTGTGATCTAATGATTGAGATAGCAGTTCAATCAATTTCTCAATCATCTCCTCTTTATTCTTCACAATATGCCAATGAGCAATATCCTTTTTCATCGGTTTACAGAAACTGATCACATGCGCACCTGCATATAAAGCTTCAAGGCAAACCGTACTGAACCCCTCATAGTTCGAAGGATGCAAAAATACTTTTGTACGCTGCATTTTTTTCAGCACTTCGGGATGCTGCTGTTCTCCCGCGAAAGAAACATTGCTCTCGAGTTTCAGTGATTGCAGTTGTGATTGCAATGAGGATTCCTCAGGCCCCTTACCGCAGATCACTGCTTTTATACGCGAGAATTTTCTCTTTGCTTCCGCGATGACATCTATAAAAATAGCATACTGCTTAAGCGGTATCAGCGAGCCTGCGCCCAATACATCTATTGCGCGTTCTTCTGAAGATCGCGCAAACCATCTCTCATCTATTCCGTTCGGTATTACATGCTGCGGACGTATCCCATGATTTTTTTCAAATTCATCTGCTAAAAAATCAGACATCGCCACAAGAGAAAAAGGTTGGGGTTGAATAAACCGCACGAATTTGTTGTCTTTTTTGGCATCCTGCCCTAATATCCAGGTAAAATGTGCAAGCTTGTGCTTCTTCGCAAAATGATCGCCCACCAGTGCGCATTCCGTGCACCAGAAACTGAAAATGCCGCTAATGGATTGTGTACGATGCAACGATGCCAGTTTTTTCCTGACTTTATACCAAAGGTGTACCCTCCCTAACCCTCCCTTATTTCTTCCGTTAAAGCTGATGACCTGTACGTTTTTCCATGAGTATGCAGAACGGATGAAAGGATATTGAAAAGAAAGTACAATGATGTTCAACAGGGGAAAAACCTCCTGCAGGTTCTGCACAAATTGCTGCTGTGCCGGCAGGCAGGTAGTGTCCGCTTCATCAGCAGGAAAGCCGGGACTTAGAATGATAAATGTTTTTGTATCAGGATGCATCCAATGATATGATCTTAGTGCAAAAAGATAAGCTTTTTGTATCGTGCGTGATAAGCAGGATCATTTTTCCTTGCTGTGCAAGACTGCGAAGGATTTGCAGCATGGCGGTTGCAGAAGCTTCATCCAGTTCATTAAAAGGTTCATCCAGCAACAGCAGGCTGGCATTTTTGTACAATGCACGCGCCAACGCAATACGCTGTTTCTGGCCACCGCTGATATTTTTTCCATTCTCAGTGATCAGCGTGTTCAATCCTTCAGGCCATTGCCCTGTTAAAACATCAAGGCCCGAGGCTTTGAGCGCATACTCCAGTTTTTTATCGTCGTTATTGGTATTGCTCAATGTGATATTGGTTAAGACCGTATCGTGCAGCAGAAAGGGTTGCTGTTTTACATAGGCGATATCTTTCCAGTAATACTTTCTTTCGGATGCAGTTGTGAGGTGATCATTGAATAATATTTCGCCATTGCCTGGTTCCAGGAAACCGAGCAGCAGGTTGATAAGAGTTGTTTTTCCTCTTCCTGAAAAACCAGAAAGGCCAGTCAGCTCGCCTTTTTGTAATTGCAGGCTTACATCCTGCAGCACGTTTTTATCTGCGTAGTTAAACGATAAATTTTTTACTTCGATTTTATTAAGGCTTTCAATTGGTAGGATATTCCAATCTTGCTTTTCCGGAGAGAGAGAAAGATCAGCCGCTGTAAAAGCATAAGTTTTTACCTGGCTGCTGGTGTTCAATATTTTCACCAGGCTGGGAATGATCTTGTAAGCCGCGGCCAGGAAAGCGCCGAGCGCAATCACGGGAACAACTGGTTGCCCATCGCCCCATTCATTTAAGGATATCAATAAAAGCAGGCCGGCTACGGAAAAAATTTCCATAAATCGCGCTGGCCACACCTGCACCGTTTGCAGGTCAGCCAGATGCCTGTTGAGTATTGTTTGACGTGAGCTGTAACGCTTTGTAAAAAAATCATGCGTGTGGTATACGTTGCTTTCTACATAACCTGTCAGTGCTTCTTTTAAATGCTGTAATGCCTGTTCACTGCTTGCTTTGATGTTATTTCTTGCTTTTCTTAATTTTTCGTTGGTGTAAAGAGATAAGATAATAGCCGGTGGCAAAAGCACGGCGCAAAGCAATAAAAACAAAGTAGCATCAAACCAGAGAATAGCGATAACAGTGAGTAAAATAATGATGATTTCGCTGAACAATTGCTGAAAACCAGCCAGCACATAATGGCTGAATTCCACTGGTTGCTGGCTTATCCTGCGGATATGCACCGCTGAATCTTTGTCCGTATAATCATAATAATTGCCTTCCAGGTACTGTAGCAGATTATTCTCTGAAATACGTGCCGCCACGCTGTATACGAAACCGTATTTAAGCTTGTGAATAAAATAAGCTGCGAGGTTTTTTGCGATGAATAAAAACAACACCCCCCCCAGGATGACATGTGCATTTTTGTGGGTGAAGCTTAATGGCCCGATATTCCCTTCTTCCGCCTGCGTGTATAAGTTAACCAGGAGAACAAGTATAGCCAGCATGGCGATATCGAGTATGCTGATGAACACATCAGCCAATGCAAGCACCAGTAGCTTTTGTTTCTCACGCAGCTGTAGAACCGATAATGTATTTAGCAGTATTTGTTTCAATGAAACACAATATAAGGAACAAAGAAAAGAAACAAGGTACAAGCAACAAGGTACAGGAATTTTTAGCCGGGTATTTCTTGTTCCTTGTACCTTGTTACTTGTACCTTGTTTCTTGTACCTTGTACCTTCATG
>JBAVMD010000887.1:0-5354 GCA_049689695.1 Chitinophagaceae bacterium
GATAAACGCCTGTAAGCTTTGGCCTGCCTTCTGTGAGCGTACCCGTTTTATCGAAAGCGATCGCGGTGAGCGAGCCTAATTCTTCCAAAGGCTTACCACCTTTTACCAACACACCGCCTCTTGCTGCACGCGCTACACCACTTAAAACGGCGCTTGGGGTTGATATGGCCAAAGCACAAGGACTTGCAGCAACCAATACCGCCATTGCCCTGTAGAAACTTTTACTGAAAGTTTCATCTACCACTACAAATGCAAACAATAATGCCACTACCAGTATCAGCACTGCAGGCACATAATATTTTTCTAACTTATCTGCCAGGTTTTGCGTGGGTGATTTTTGTGTTTGCGCTTCGTTCACCAGTTTTACGAGTCTTGCTATGGTTGAATCGGCAGCCACTTTGGTTACTTTGATCTCCAATGCTTCCGCCCCGTTAATTGAACCGGCAAATACCCTGTGTTTAGCATCCAGCTTATCAGCTTCTTCCGCTTGAATGTCCGCATTTTGCACAGGTAATTTGTCAACCGGCACACTTTCACCGGTGATAGGAGCCTGGTTTACGCTGCTGTTACCATTGACAACAACACCGTCAGCTGAAATTTTTGAATTGGGTTTTACTACGATTATGTCGCCCTGCACTAACTCGCCTATGTTTACTTCTGTTAACTCCTGTCCCTTCTTCAACAAGGCTGTTTTGGGCGCTAATTCAGTTAAAGCAGCAATGGATTTTCTTGCTTTGTCCATTGCATAATGTTCAAGGGAATGACCAAGGCTGAATAAGAACAACAGCAGTGCGCCTTCTGCCCATTCACCCAGCACAGCGGCGCCAATAGCTGCAACAAGCATTAAAAAATCGATTTCAAATTCTCCTTTGCTTATTCCGGCAACAGCTTCTTTGGTGGTGTAGAAGCCGCCAAAAAAATACGCGACTGCATAAAATGCTATCGGTATAAAAGAAGAAATGTCTTTGACGAATGAAATGCCAAAGCCGGTGCCAAGCAATACACCGCAAATAATGGCAAAGATCAATTCAGTTCTTTCGCCAAAAATTCCATGTGCATGCTGATGATCATGAGAAGAATCACCGGTTGCATGTTTATGTTCTTTGGAGTGTTCGTCTGCATGAGAATGTTCATGCGTATGTGAAGCACCTTTATGATCGTGAAAATCTTCTACCTTATTTATTCCAAGGCCGGTTTTCCTGATTTGCTTAATGATGCTTTTCTGAGAGGTGTTGGCTTTATTGAATTCCAGTTGAATGAAACCGGTCACAGATGCTGAAACAGAGATCACGCCTTCGATGCTTTTGATATCAGACTCGATGGTCCTTGCATGACGGGCATGACGTATGCCGCTTACATCGATCACCAAATGACCGTAATGCTCCGTGATTTCTGCGCCTGACTCTATTGCCAGGCGTTCAATTTCATTGACTGAAATGATATTGGGATCGTAATGAAAACAAAGCTGTGCTTTCTTGTTTTTGTCTGCAGGAACGATGTGTATTTTTTCGATGCCCCGCTTGGCGTGAAGTTTATGAATGATCCGTTCAACACATTCATCCCTTTCATCAGGGACCTGGGGAAGAAGAATATCTAAGTTTATTCTTGTTTTTTCCAATGTGAAACGGATTTGAGGAAGCTACCAATTACCACCGGCCCCACCACCGCCAAAACTTCCACCGCCAAATCCTCCGAAGCCGCCGCCACCGCCGCCTCCGCCACCACCAAATCCACCTCCACCACCGCCGGTAGGGAACCACCAGATAGGCGGAGCAGAAGACCTGTAACCGCGCCGGCTCATGAAGCCGCCACCACCTTTGCCGCCGCCGCGGCGTGAAATGAGCCAGATGATAACAAATATTGCTATGAATGCCGGAAGAATGCTCCTGCCCGGGATCTTTGGTCCGCGGTCGCCGTATCCTGCAGGCGCTTTGTATTCGCCCGCTGCCGCACGAATGATGCCGTTTGCCGCATTGTTCAACCCGCGGTAATAATTGCCTTCGCGCAAGCGCGGGATCAATTCGTAATCGACGATCTCTTTTGCTGTGATATCAGGTATCGCTTTTTCCAATCCATAACCGGGCGAAATAAATACATGCCTGTTTCCTGATCCGCCGCCGGTTGTTATCAATATCACTACGCCGTTGTTGAACTCCTTTCCTCCCACTCCCCATTTTCTTCCCAACTCCGAGGCATAATCGCCCGGGTCTGCATTGCCAATGGATTCCATGATCACGATCGCTATCTGGTTAGAGGTAGTGTCGTCATAAGCCACCAGTTTCTTTTCAAGGGAATCACGCTGATCGGGCGTGAGAAGGCCAACATAATCATTTACTAATTTGGGAGGATTGGGACGGGCAGGTATGTCCTGCGCGTACAGCACAACAACTATTGTGAGACATGATATGAGCGCGATGATCTTTTTCATTCGTGTATACCCTTCCTCCGTTAATGTCCAAAAACTATATCGTCCGGCAATTCATTTTTATCTGTCGGGCCTTCGTAAGGGAAATGTGTTTTCAATGCATCTCCTATTTCGGTCACCACCTTTGATATTGCGGAGCCGTAATGGTCTGCCTTGAACTCAGTAAGCATTTCACGCACTTCTTTTTCCCAGAACTCTGTACCCACCTGCCGGTGTATGCCCTCATCGCCAAGAACGGCCAGTTGCCTGTCGCGCACCGCTATGTACAGCAGCACGCCATTCCTGTCTTTCGTCTGGTCCATCTGCAACCCAAAGAATATTTCTCCCGCACGGTCCATCGGATCAACAAACCGGCAATGGCTTTCGATGTAGACCCTTATTTCACCACTGGTTTGCTGTTCTGCATTCCTGATGGCTTCCAGGATCATTTCTCTTTCTTCGTGAGAAAAGAACTCCTTCTGCTTTTGCCATGGAAATAACCGCACGAGCTTATTTTTTAAAATTTATTTCAGGCGCCTGTTGTGCGCCTGCTACTGCCTCAAAGCCTTCTTTTGCGCGAAAGCCAAAGAGACCCGCCGCAAGGTTGGAAGGAAAGCTTCTTACTTTCTGGTTGTATGTTGCCACAGCCCCGTTGAAATCTTTACGCGCAAGCTTTATCCTGCGCTCTGTTCCTTCCAGCTGCGATTGCAGGTTGGAAAAAGCCTGCGTTCCCTTAAGATCAGGATAGCTCTCCACAACGGCAATGGCCCTGTTCATGGATGTAGTGACTTCACCCTGCGCCGCTTCAAGCTGCTGGTAGTTCTGCAGGTTTACACCGCCTGAAATGTTCAGCTGTGCTGCCTTTGCGCGGGCTTCGGCCACTTGCGTGAGCACCTTTTTCTCATAATCTGAATTTGCTTTTACCACGGCCACCAGGCTGGGCACAAGATCGTTCCGGCGTTGGTAAGTTGTATTGAGATCGCCCCAATATCTTTTCACATTCTCTTCCTGCCCTACCAACGAATTGTAAGTAGTAAGCAAAAAGATAACGATGATCACAACAATACCGCCGAGCAATAATAGCAGTCCCCTGTTTCGCTTCATGTGTTGTTAGAATTGAACCTTTGGCGCGTTCTGAGAACCGGGATCGGCCTGGAAACCTTCTTTTGCCCTGAACCCGAACATGCCCGCGAATATATTGGTAGGGAATGTGCGCACCTGAACGTTATACTCGTTTACTGCAGAGTTGAATGTATTGCGCGAATTGCGGATACCGTTCTCGATGCCTTCCAGTTGCCCCTGCAATTGCAGAAAGTTCTGGTTGGCTTTAAGATCAGGATATCTTTCAACCGATACCAGCAGCCTGCTCAATGCACCGCTTAATTCGGTTTGCGCCTGCTGGAACTGCTGCATTTTTTCAGGCGTAAGGTTTTCAGCGTTCACGTTCACTGAAGTTGCTTTAGACCTTGCCTCTATAACTCTCGTAAGTGTTTCCTGCTCAAAATTTGCTGCGCCCTTTACCGTATTCACCAGGTTGGGAACAAGATCTGCGCGATTCTGGTAATCAGACTGCACATTGTTCCATGCTTTTTTTACGGCTTCATCCTGGCCTACCAGCTTGTTGTAGCCACTGCAACCGCAACCGCCGAGTATGAGTACAAGACCTAAGATGATGATCAATGTGAGATTACGACCTTTCATTTTTCTGAAGTTTTAAGTAGATTAAAATTAGCATATTTGGGTTTCCTGTAAAGTTTTTTCTGCACCTCGTCAAATTCCCGGCTTACGCCATTTCGCTTGAGGTAACTTAACTGCAAAATCAGTTTTATGCTTTTTCACTTCTGTGCTTTGCTGTTTATGATGTTGCTGAATGGTAATTGCAATAAATCTGCCAATGAGCAAAATGTCAGCCTGCAAACAAGAGTTGTGGCGCAGAACCTGCGCTATCCGTGGGAAATTCTCTGGGGACCTGACAATCATATCTGGATGACGGAACGCGATGGGCGCATCAGCCGGGTAGATCCTGCAAGCGGCAAGATCACACTCATAGCAGATGTGAGCGAAGTGGTTGCCCGTGGAGAAGGCGGTTTGCTGGGCATGGCGCTTCATCCGGAGTTTTCGGTTACGCCCCATGTATTTATAGCATATAATTATGAAGACGGCTCCGGAAGCTATCGCGAAAAGATCCTTCGCTTCACCTACAATGGCAGTAAGCTTGTGCAACCCGTGACACTGTTGCAGAATATCCAGGCGTCGGGTATTCATAATGGTTGCAGGCTGCTGGTAACTCCCGATCTGAAATTGTGGATCACTACCGGCGATGCGGCAAATACTTCGCTTCCGCAAAACAGGTCTGCAGTGAATGGAAAAATATTGCGCATTAACCTGGATGGAAGCATTCCTTCAGATAACCCGATGCCTGGTAACCCGGTGTGGAGCTTCGGGCACCGCAATGCGCAGGGAATGGTGTACGCTAATAATATTATGTATATCTCAGAGCACGGACCTACCAATGATGATGAAGTGAATATTGTTGAGAAAGGCCGCAATTACGGCTGGCCTAACGTAGAAGGACTTTGCAATGAAAGCGACGAGCGGTCTTTTTGCAAGAGCGAAAATGTTCGCGAGCCAATTAAAGTATGGACGCCAACTGAAGCTGTTTGCGGGCTGGATTATTATGATAAGAATTCAATTGCCCAATGGAAGAATTCACTGCTGCTTTGTACGCTCAAAGGAAGCAAGTTGATACAATTGAAGCTGAGTAATGATGGAAGAAGCGTGGTCTCGGGCTATGAGTTTTTTGATGGGGATTTTGGAAGGTTACGTGATGTATGTGTTTCCCCGGCGGGTAAGGTTTATATATGTACGAGTAATGGGAATGATGAGATTATTGAGGTGAGTAGTAAGTGAATGGTGAGAGGATTTCACGCAAAGACGCAAAGGAAGACGC
>JBAVMD010000888.1:0-10642 GCA_049689695.1 Chitinophagaceae bacterium
CGGGATCCTAATGATCCGCGTTCCTTTCCTGGTGTTTTTTATAATATCGGTCATTCATTTGTCTTTCAAAAGAATAATAACCACTGATCCGGCAATCATGATCACTGATCCTATCAATTTTTTTTGAATGTCTTTTTCACGGAATATTTTATGGCCCAGCAATACGCTTACAATAGTGGAGAGTTGAAAAAGCGAGAGCGCATATCCCACGGGCATGTGCTGGAATGCGTAGTTGGTTGTGATCTGCATGATGCCGATGCAGATCACTACATATAAATATTTCAGGTAAATGTTTACTGTGGCTTTTGTTTGTAATCCTTTGAAGCCGATCCTGTTGATCAGCAGGAATACCAAAGCGAACAAGGCGCCGAACCAGCACCAGCTGATAAATGAAATAAGTACAGACGAAGCCAGGATCACTTTCTTTACAAACACGGCTTCAATGGCGGTGAGCACCATCGCATACAGGCGGAATTGTATTTCCTTTCTTTTTAGTAAGGCCCAGGAGAACCTGTCTTCTGTAGTATCCAATACAAAATAGCTGCCGTAAATGATGAGTGCAATTCCCGCCAATCCCCAGATACCGGGAATTTCTCCCAGCAAAAAAATACCGAATACTACGCCCACAACAGATTTGTAAGAGTTTATCGGCCCTAGCACAGAAAGGTCGCCGCCCTGCAAGGCTCTCACCAGGAAACCATTTCCCAGTCCGCCTGCTATGCCACCCAATATGGAATAGAACCAGAATTCGGCCGGTAATTGGGCCCACGGCACATTCCATGCTGCAAACAGGCAGGCGATGCTTAGTATAAGATAAGTGAGAAAGTTTACCAGCAATGGATGCTGGCCATTGTTGGTAAGCTGTTTCTGAAAAACGTTCGCCAATGGATTGGAAACAATTCTCAGAAAAACCGATATAGAGATCAGCAATATTTGGGTCAATAGAAATAATTTGAATATCGATGTCAAATCAAGACCAACCACAGAGATTTCACGCAAAGCCGCAAAGGAAGACGCAGAGACGCAAGAGGCTTCGCCTTTTTTAAATTCCGGGTTCTTGCGGAAAAAAAAGGCGAAGCCTCTCTCCGCGTCCTTGCGTCTTTCTTTGTGCCTTTGCGTGAAAACCCTCTGCGATCCCGATTGCTATAGGGACCGCGATCTCTCGTTCTCTGCGGTAAAAATAAAATACTATATCAGCATGTCTGCATTTTTTAACGATATTTAGTTTTCTTAATTATTCTCCAGACATGACAAAGCTTCTTTCTTTATTGCTCATGCTATTTGCTTCAACGCAAATTTTAGCTCAGGCAGATACATCGCGCAAAGCCGAATACCTCTCCATTTTCGAAAAGATCCAAAAGGAAATGGGTACGTTCAAGCCGGATACTTCAAGGGCCCCGGATGATAAAATAACCAGGAAGATCATTGAACTGAGAAACCTTCGCGGCGGCTTCAACATTAATGAGGCCATCGATTTTAAGCTGGAAGAAGAAAAGCAGAAGAAAGAAACACCCCTGGCGGAACTGAACAAGCTGGCCGATTTCTTCAAAAAAGGCAATGGAAAAACATGGCTTGACAACGCAGTGATCCACATTTACCGCGACCGTTTCACGTATACAGAACTAAAGCAACTGGTAAAATTTTATAAAACTTCTGCCGGGAAGAAAATGGCAGCAGACTTCCCTGTAATAATGCTTCAATCACTCGCCACGGCCGAAATGCTTAAAGAACAGTTCAGCAAACAGGCTATAAAATGATCATGGGAGATGCGCAACATCTTTTCTGCATTCAAAAAAACATTCGGTTTTGAGACATTCACATACATGGCAGATAAATCAATGGAAGACGTGGTGCAAAGCCTGCATCTTCTTTTTACAGATAAGAACCGGATGTCAAGGTCACCCGATCTCAAAGGTAAATTCGTAGATTTTCCTGAAAGCTTTTCGATCACGCCGAAAACGAGTTTTGGATCTCGCACTGGGGAATCTTTTCCTGCTATTTTAAAAGGATTGATTTCAAAGCAGGATGTGGACACGACAAAGATTGAAATAACCATCCGCGCCAATCGCATTTTCGTAGTCTTCTTTGTACTTTCTCTGGCATGGCTGCCGGTAAACATTTATAAAGCTATTACCGATTTTCATTGGAGTTATCTGCTGATCATTGGCCTTATTGTTACCTGTATGCTGCCCGCGGCTTTTTATGGAGCCCAGGGGATGAAGGAACAACTCAAAAGAAATTTCGAAAAGTATATGAATATCCGCCAGGCATTCGTGAAATAGTTTAGTTTATGCTTCTTTCGCCTGTTTTATCAGCTCTTCTACCAGCAGCGTATCAGCGTTCAACGCTCTGGCCTGTTCAAAATTTTTTAATGCTTCTGCCTTATTCTCTTTTGCTAAAAAATAAATTCCAAGATTGCGCCAGGCATAAGCGTTGCCAGGATCGAGCTGCAGTGAATGGTTGATATCTTCTAAGCCAGCTTCAACGGCGCCTGTTTTTATCTTTGCCAACCCCCTGTTGTTGTACGCATAAGCAAATTCCGCATCCAGTGCGATTGCTTTGTCAAAATCGGGCATCGATTCCTCAAACCTGTTCCATACAGTAAGAAAATATCCCCTGTTATTAAAAGTCCATGAGTTATTAGGGTTTAAAGAAATTGATTCGCTAAATGCTTCAAGGCTCTCGTCCCGATGATCGAGATAGGCTTTAATAAGACCGAGGTTATAATAATCGTCTGCATTTAATTTAAAATCCGCCGCTAATGCATCGTGCAGCTTTAGCGCCTTGTCATAATTCTTTAACATGGTATGGGCGCCAATACCCAAACGATAAATATTTTCGTAATGAAAATCCTTGCTCAGAAGATCATCAACCAGTTTTGCGGCAGTTGCAAAATCCCTGGCTGCATAGGCTTTGTTGGCCCGGCTGAATTCCCTGTCAATTTTCCTGAAAGACAGCATTCGCGATAACAGGTACCCATCGTTATACGTAACTATTCCATTAGCAAGCACATAAGGCGTGTTGTTCGGAACTATGTTTATGAAAAAATCAAATATTGAAGATCCTAAAAAAACGATGAGCAATAATTTTAAGGCGCCATGAAGATCGTAGGCAAAAGAGAAATAGCAGGCAACAACTGCAATGGTAGTAGACGTGAGCGGGCCGGTAAGTATATAAATAAACTGCCTTCGCAAAGAAATTTCCGGAGCATGCGGGTAACACAATCCATACTGCCATAAAACGGGATTGTACTTGAACCAAAACTCGAGCAGTCCCAATTTGAAATGCACGCTTTTAGTAGTATCCCCATGTGAACCGATGTAAACAGAAACCTTCTTTTGCGTTAGCAGCAGTGCGGGAATGGCATGTCCTAACTCGTGCAATATCACTGTTACCGGGCGCACTACTACGGCCAGTAATAACAATCCCATTATGAAAAAAACAATATTCACAAATACAAAATAGAGAAATAGTTTTATTAATTCGTGTTACCTGCCTCCCCACTATCGGTAATACTTCCCGCCTTTTGCAACAATTACATTTGTTTTCTTCAAAAAACCACAAAGCAAGCAATATGAAATTATTTATCAAAGGAGTGCTACTGCTGTTATGGATGCCCGCCCTGTCTTTTGCACAAACAACCGTAAGCAGCAGACCTGTACAGGTAATGAATGTTAACTCCACGCCAGCCATTAAATCGATAAAGCTTTCCAACAATGTAAGGCTCCAGTACGTGGAGCAGGGCGATGCACGCGGTATACCGGTGATCTTTTTGCACGGCTATACTGATTCCTGGCATTCATTTGAAACAGTGCTGCCGCACCTGCCGGAGAACGTGCATGCATTTGTGCTTTCACAACGCGGGCACGGCGATTCAGACCGGCCGGAAACAGGTTATAATCCAAAAGATTTTGCCGCTGATGTTGCGCTGTTCATGAAACAACAAAAGATGAACGGCGCCGTAATTGTGGGACATTCTTTAGGTGGCCTGGTAGCACAGCGCTTTGCACTGGACCATCCAAAGCTTTGCAGGGGTTTAGTGATCGTTTCGTCTGCCGCTTCTTTCGCCGATAATGCAGGGGTTCCGGAATTCCTTGACATGGTTGAACAGTTGCAAGACCCTGTGGACAAAACGTTTGCAGAAGAATTCCAGAAAAGCACCATCGCCAAACCGATAGACCCGGCTTATTTCACGGCATTGGTTGGAGAAAGCATGAAGCTGCCGGCGCGTGTCTGGAAGTCTGTTGCCAGGGAATTACGTCATGTAAACTACGTTGCCGAACTAAAAACCATAAAGCAGCCGGTACTGATCTTATGGGGCGATAAAGATTTGTTTTGCCTTAAAGATGATCAGGATCAATTCCAGCAGCATATCAGGGGTGCGAGAGTGTTAGTATACGAAGGCATAGGCCACGCCCTGCATTGGGAAGAGCCGGAAAGGTTTGCGAACGATTTGTTGAAGTTCATAATAGATCTTTAAGGCAATTTGCAAGTGGGAAGTAGGAAGAAGCGAGTAGGAAGAAACCTACTTGCCATTCCCTACCAGCCACTGGCATAACAAAGAAAAAGCCTCCCCACACGGAAGGCTCTCTTACCAATCAAATGCGATAACCACCCCTATCAGAAGAAAGAGTTGATAGAACTTACTACCCCACCAAGATACATAAGCCGGGTATCGAAAAAAACCGTGTAAACACCGTAAATATTTTCAGAGATTTCCCCATATGATTTTGAGCGCTTGCCAGCCTCGTCAACAGCCCGTTGGCTGAAGAGTAATGATTTAGCCTTTAGCCTGGTTCCTGCATCCCGAGATAAAAAATTTTTATCCAAATCCTAATCCGTTATTTTTACCGCCATCTAAATCTAACGGCATGAGCAAATCCAGGCTTATCATTTATGTGGATGATGATGAGGATGACAGGGAATTGTTCCGGGATTCCTTTGGCGAGATCGATGGTTACCAGCTTGTAATCCTGAACAGCGGGCGGGATTTTTTTGAATACATGAGGACCAACAACGATCCGGTAGGCCTTGTTGTTTTGGACATCAATATGCCTGAGATCAGCGGACTCCAGATACTTGAAGACCTCAAAAGCAGTTTTTCATACAGAAGCATTCCGGTTGTAATGTTTTCAACAGCACGCAATTTTGTACAAACCAAGTTTATTACCGACCTCGGCTCTGACCTGATCGTAAAACCCAGCAGCTTCGATGAAATGAAAAATGTGATGCAGAAGCTGATCGCACACGCAAAATAGCAGCATATTTTAATCAGATTTTAATTCAGCAAGTTAGCATACTGTAGCATACATGTATAAGGTTTGCGAACTTTATACTGCCGTTAACGCAGTGTTGTTCTGCATTGCTTCAACTTGCAGAGATTATGAAGATAAATCTGGCGCTGGTATTGTCGATCATCTTTGCCGTAGGGCTTGTTGCCCTAGGCTTTACTGCATTTCAAATATCTTCTGAAAGGGAAAAACTGAATAGTGATCTCGCAGTAAACACCATTAAAGTAGGCGAAGAATTTTATACAGCTCACCTGCAGGCGCTTGAACGCGGCGATAGCATTCCGGTACAACTTTCTGACAGCATTGTAAGCCGGTATAATTTTTCAGGCGTTGCGATCTACCACAATGCAGATAGCGTTCAGGCATCCAACGAACACGCAAAACAATACTTCCGGGCATCTATAGATTACGTTTCGCAGGCCATTTCCGCTGACTCATCTATGAGCAATACCATTAAGGCAGGCGACAAAAATATTCACGAGTACATCAGGCTGGTGAAGAGGCAGGATATGCCGGCCATTGCTGTTGTATTTTACAACGATGCGGATTATATAAAAAACATCATTAACAGTATCTGGCTGCGTAATTTTCTTCGTTGGTTCCTGCAGGCGCTGGTGATATCTGTGGTAACACTGCTGATAGTGCGGTGGGGAATATTGCGTCCCTTAAATAAAGTAGTGGAGTGGGTTAAGGCTGCCCGGTCAGGAAATGTAGAACAATTGAAGTCGAGGCCGCCAACGGCGTTTCTTGCTCCATTGTACAAAGAGATATCCGGCATTGCACAGGCAATGCAGGAAGCAAAAGCCATTGCGCAGGAAGAAGCCAGGCTAAGGACCACAGCAGAATCAGTATGGACACCTGAAAGGCTGAATGAAGAGATGAAGAAGGTGTTGCAGGATAAAAAGCTGGTGGTTGTTTCTAATCGCGAACCTTACATGCACATTAAAGCCGGCAGGGAAATAAAATGCATTATGCCGGCGAGTGGGATGGTCACTGCATTGGAACCGATATTAAAAGCCTGCGGAGGATTATGGATTGCATCGGGAAGCGGCGATGCCGACAGGGAAACAGTAGACGAGAACGACAAACTGCTTGTTCCTCCGTATGAAGGCAAGTACACACTGCGCAGGGTATGGCTTACAAAAGAACAGGAAAATCATTTCTACTACGGCTTTTCTAACGAAGGGTTATGGCCGCTTTGCCATATTGCGCATACACGGCCTACTTTCAGGATAGAAGACTGGGAGTATTACCAGCAAGTAAATGCGCTTTATGCAAAAGCAGTAATTGAAGAGATCAGGAATGAAGAAGAACCATTCATTCTTGTACAGGATTATCATTTTGCATTGCTGCCTTTAATGATCAAAAAAGAAAGACCCGACGCCAAAGTGGCTATTTTCTGGCATATTCCCTGGCCCAATCCGGAATCATTCGGGATATGCCCCTGGCAGCGCGAACTGTTAAGCGGTATGCTGGGAGCAGACCTGATAGGCTTTCATACGCAATACCATTGCAATAACTTTTTAGAAACAGTAAATAATGCGCTTGAGTCGAGAGTACTATGGGAAAATTTCTCTGTTAAGATCGGGAACCATTTTACGCTGGTGAAACCCTTCCCCATCAGCATTGCGTTCACGCTTAAGGATTACGACAATAATAATGGCAACAGGCTTACTCCTTCAGAGCTATTCAGGCAGCATGGCATTCATGCAGAGTATATGGCCATAGGCGTTGAACGCATAGATTATACAAAGGGGTTGATAGAAAAATTTCTTGCGGTAGAACGTTTTCTCGATAAAAATCCGGAATACATAGGCAAGTTCACGCTTGTTCAGATAGGTGCAGTAAGCCGTGCGCTTTTGAAAACTTATTCTGACACAGTGAATGCGGTTGAAGCCGAGATCAACAGGATAAACTGGAAATTTAAAACCAAGAACTGGCAACCGATCCTGTTTTTGAAAAAACACCACAGTCATGACGAGATCATGCCTTTTTACAGATCAGCTAATCTTTGCATGGTCACCTCATTGCACGATGGCATGAACCTGGTAGCTAAGGAATTTATTGCCGCTCGTGATCATAACGACGGCGTACTTATACTGAGCCGTTTTGCAGGCGCATCGCAGGAACTGCACGGGGCCCTCATCATTAATCCTTACGATATCGAGCAAACAGCAGACTCCATTAAAGCCGCATTGGAAATGCCTGCTGAAATGCAGGCGCAGAAAATGAAACAAATGCGCAGGATGATCATGAACCACAATGTTTATTCCTGGGCATCGGGCATATTAAAAACAATGTCTTCGATACAAAACTGATCTACTTACTTCCTTTCACGTAAGTAACAGTAACCAATCCTGACGCATACGATTTCACTTCTTTGAGCTCATAAGCTTTCCGCTCATTAATATTGATGAAGAAAGGTTTGCCTGCGCCAAGTATTACGGGAACAATGGCAAGCTGAAGCTCATCTATCAGATCGAGGTTGATGAGAGATGATATCAGCTCTGCCCCACCAAAGACTGCAATACTTTTACCGTCGGCTTGCTTGATCCTGTTTACTTCTTCTTTAAGATCGCCCTTCACTAAAATAAATTCATCTGAAACGGAGCTTAAGGTAGAAGAAAAAACATAGTGCTTCATGTGGGCGAAGGGATTATTCTGGCTGGCTGGCTTTTTCTTCGATTTTGATTTCGGCTGCATGGCAAGCGAAGCTTCATAAGTTTTACGTCCGTAGAACATCGCATCCATGTTTTTCCAATGTTCTGACAGTTCTTTGAAGTGGTCCTTATCGTACACGATCCAGTCATACTCACCATTGGGACCTTCTATAAAACCATCAATACTTACTGCAAAACCGGCTGTTAATTTTCGCATACTTAAGCATTTTGGATACTAACCACATAAAGAGTGTCCTTATAAAGTTAAGAAAGAAGGCTATTATTTTTTTGCCTTCTGCGGCAGCCTTCCCATGTGTGTATTTTTGAAATCATCGCTGTATTTTAAACCATACCCTAACATCCTGTCGAAAGAGGAATGAGCAAATAACAATATCCCAATTGCTGTCAGCACATCATTGTGCAGGTAGTATCCCGTCATTGCCAACGCTATGGCGATTCCCTTGTGATGAAACAGGTTATAGGTTATTGCGCCTACTTTGGGATTGGCGAGATAGCCGATCATCCCGATGTCGGGCGAGAAAAACAGCAGCGCCCACATCCAAAAAGACAATCCAAGATCGTAGATAGTAAGAAAGTAAATACCCAGGGCTGCCATGGCGGCTTCCTCGAGCTTTAATAGTGTTTGCATGTTCTTAATTTTTTAATGTTGTATGGTCGGTCACCGAGGCGGAATCCTCCAAAGTATTTTTTAAAATCTCCAGAGTCACTTTGTAGCATGAGGGTTCTTTGTCAAAAAAGATAGCCCCCTTCAGGACATTCACATTAATCTTAATATTTGTCAAGCCTCTTCCTTCCATGCTAAGCCTTTCAAAATCAGGCTGGGTAATACCCTTCCCATCATGTCGGATGCAAATAAAAAACTTATCCACTCTTGTATTTTGTTCAAGGTTAATGTAAGACGCGTTACTGTGCCTGAGAATGTTATTTACCAATTCTTCCACTACTCTAAAAATATTTAATAGCTTTTTCAAATTCAATTGATTGTCATAATCGTGGAAATTTGCAACAGCACTTATTGTTCCTGCACCGTCTAATTTGGAAAACAAGTCTTCTATTGCTGACTTAAGGCCTAAGTACATGGGTGGCATTAAGCCGCGGCTCATATTACGTATCAAGTGAATAGTATCTTCCACGATAAGCCTGGCATTCTTAATCGATTTTAATTGATCTTCCTTGCTAAGGTTTACCATTTGCTCGTTTATATACAGCATAGCTGTTGACAGCAATGGGCCTGCATCATCATGCAGGTCGGCGGCCTGCTGTTGTCGTAGCTCTTCCAGCATTTCCACTGTAGCTGCAATCTGCATATTTTTTTCATCCAGTTCGTTTTGATATTGCTTAATGCGGCTCCTGCTTTCTTCAATTGCATTTCTTTCGCTTACAGTTAACTTACGCATGCCTGTTTCACCAGCATCAATTGTTGATACATCTGATTTGCTGAACTCAACTTCCGCTCCGGATGCAATATCCTGAGCTTTACCTTCCAATATCCGGAATGCGCGTTGGCCGGGAAGATTGGACCTGGTGTAAATCTCCCGAACAAGAGGCGCTAAAGAATCGTGCGCAAGCCTGCTGCCCTTACAACCCTTTCCATCCGATGCGTTCAACAAATACCTTTTCTTGAGAGAAGTTATTATACCTGTCATATTGTGATGCTCATACTGCCTAAACAACTCTTCATCCGTTCGTGACGCAGCAGTATTTCTTTGCGTGGTAAAAAAAAGAAGTATGTCCAATATTAATCCGCTGCTAATCTCTTCCTGAAATTCATCTTCCATGGCGTTTAATTGATCAACAATAAACTCATTCAGCGATTGGCTTTTAACTTCTTCAAATATTCTATGCGTAAAAATGCGATCCCCTGGTAATTCAGATACTTTGTCCCATAGCTTACGGAGCAATAATTGCAGTAACGGAGCTACGTGCGACTCTTCGTCACTAAGTATCGTTTGCGCGATCTTGCGCGGCACTTCATGGCTCTCATAAGACAGTTTGTAAATATTTCTTGCTTTATCAAGCCGCATTATACCTTCAATTGCTTCCATCACACCCTTTATTTGAAGCGCCCTGATAAACACCTCGGTATAATTAAATCCACTAAGCCAACTTTTGATCTCTGCCAGGTATTCTTTTCGAAAGCTTAATACAATGTGTACTTCTCTTTCCAGCGATTTACCGATAAATTCCAGGAGCTTGCGGATCTCTGCAGTAACGGATAAGATTTTATTAGGATTGGTAATGATCTCTTCAAGTTGATCTATGATCAACAGATGCCTACCGGACGTGCCCTGGCTGATAGCCAGGATCAACTGTTCAAACAGGTCAATAGAAGCTTCACGCCTTATGTATTGAATATTCCATCCCTTATTTTCCATTCGCGGCTTTAGCCCTGCAAACAGCAGCGAAGACTTTCCCACACCTGATTGTCCATACAGCAATACAAGAGGGAAATTTTCTATGTTGTCATATATTTCTTTTATTTCAGGTCCCCGGCCAAAAAAAATCCGGCAATCGTTTTCCGTAAAATAATCAAGCCCTTTGAACGGAATTTTAGGAAATAAATATTTCATTCCCGAAACAGGCAAAGGCAGGTCCTCTAACACGTTTTCAAATTCAATGAACTGGCTTACTTCAATAATAACAGGTTGGATATCTTGTTCAAATTCACGC
>JBAVMD010000889.1:0-4482 GCA_049689695.1 Chitinophagaceae bacterium
TGATTAAAAAAGGCGAAGCCTCTTTGCGTCTCTGCGTCTTCCTTTGCGTCTTTGCGTGAAATATCTACCAGAGAATAAAAATATTATGAGTAAGAAGAAACCAAATAAAGACGGCATCGTTTTTTCAACTGACCCTTCTTTTTCATTTGAAGAGGAGCAGAGAAATCTTGAAACACTTACTCCCGCTCAGCAGAAATTAAAAGTAAGATTAGATACGAAGCATAGGGCAGGAAAAGCAGTAACGCTTACCGAAGGCTTTATCGGGAAAGAAGAAGATCTTGAAGATCTCGGAAAAAAGCTGAAGAATTTTTGCGGTACAGGTGGTTCAGTAAAAGATGGAGAAATTATTATTCAGGGCGATCAGCGGGATAAAGTGGTTCAATGGCTTATAAAGAACGGATATAAGAACGTGAAAAAAGTTTAAGTTCAATCAATAACTGCTTTACCTTCTTTCATCTTCGATAACGCTTCTTCAAATTTACCTGTGCTATAGCCCATTTTCTTTTGCAGGTCTATGGCCTCGTTTTCAAATGCGATAGCTTGCTGCTTTTTACCATTCACATACAACAGCTTCGCATGCGTATCTATCGCTTCGGGTGTTTTATAAAATTCCAGTGCGCGTGTTGACCATTGCAGGGCCATTCTTAAATGTTCAGGATCTTTTGTGAGGCTGTAAAAGTTTGACGCTGCTTTATTCAATTCGAGCATGTAAAACTGTGCGGCCGGTTTGAAGCTTATGGTTTTGCGAAGTACATTTCTATTGGTAGTTGAGTCGCGCCTTATCATCTCGGGTTTTGCAGCATCAAGAAGTTTCTTCTTTTCAAGCGCGTCTTTTTCAAGAATGGAATCTACATCGATACTCATGAGAAACCTGTTGCAGTAGCTCGTTGCCATGTCAAGATACCGCGCAGTATCCTTTACAGCCTTGTAATATTCCACCATATTTATAAGATAGCCGCGTTGCCTGCCATACGATGTGGTGTTGGTCGAAGACGCAAAGTTTGCAACCCTGTAAGCAAAAGATTCGTTGCGGCCGGCTATAGCGATCTGTCTTGACTTTACAATGATCCTGTTATTGATCCGCACTCTGCTCTGCTGGTCGATCCTGTACCACGCCTGGTTGAACAGGTCTGCATCTTTGCGCAATAATTCGTCAGCCTTGCTTCCCAACACAGGTGCCATTCCTGCAATGAATTGCAATTGGTGTAAAGATTCCAGCGAGTCCAGGGGTAAAAGCGTTGTGTAAATTTCCAGCAGTGAATCAGTTGAAAGCCACAGTTCTTTTCTTTTGATCAGAAGCGCATGCAGCGTTTTGAAATTATTTTTTTCTGAGTCATACGCGTCAGTGAGGGATTTGAGATTCAGTATTTCGCCCTGATTGCTAATGGCAGCTTCCGCGGCATCTGCATATTGCTTTGCCATGCTGGTGGTGCCATTTTTTTTATGCAGTAAGATACCTTGGGAAGAAAAGAAAAGCGTAGCCATGCCTTCAGCAAGATCATATTGCTGGGTAAGCTTTTCCCAATTCACATCACCCGGCTTTGAGCGGATGCTGATGAATTTTTGTGCAAGCTTTTGTTCGAGCAACTTATCTGTAAAACTCTTATCTGCAACTTCATTACAATGATCGCAATCTTTTGCATCCAATACCACCATCAAGTACTTGCCTTCTTTATCGGCCTTCTCAAGCGCCAGATCAAATGAAAGCGGCTCAAACACAACCTGCGCGCGGGAAGAAATAAAGGAAATCAGAAAGATTAAGATTATAAGAAGCTTCACTTTCATGGATAATGCTTAACGGTATCTGAATTTACTGATCTTTTATTAATTTATTACCCCTCTTACCTCCAACCCTTACTGCCCCTGCGCCAGACTATACGCCTTCTTATCCCCCCATGCCAGCAGCAACTCCGAAGAACAGATTCTGAAATTGCCGCTCAGGCTTACATAAAGACCCAGCACATCCTGCTGGTTCAAGCCTTCATCAATACTTTCAAACCGCACATTGTACAGGTTCACCAGGTTAGTGTAAACAGAGCCCGTAGGCCATACCTGCGTGCCCCTGTTACTAATGCTTACCAGCTTAAACTTTACTCCTGCATGCCGTTCGCATTTTTTTGCGATCATATCTGGCTGCTCATTGCTTTCAATAAACATATCCACGCCAACGATCTTTTCATCTTCTGTTTCCCTCGACTCCATCATGGAATTTTGTTCCAGCTTGTAAGGCGTAGGTGTGCCCGGTTTGTTAGCCACCAATGGTTTTGGATTGACATCGGGCTGCTTACCGAAATTGCCGATGATGGCTTCGGCAAACTGCGTGGTGTTTACAGATGGCTTGCTCTTATCGCCAAAATCTCCGGTATGCACGCCGTTCTCTAAAGTGTACAGTAATGCATTTTCAATTATGGCTGCGTTCTCCGTTAAGCCAAGGTGACGCAACATGGAGAGTCCGCTTAGTAACAATGCAGTAGGGTTGGCAATATTCTTTCCTGCGATGTCAGGTGCAGTACCGTGTACCGCTTCGAAAATGGAAATGTGGTCGCCGATGTTTGCAGACGGCGCAAAGCCGAGCCCGCCTACCAGTCCCGCGCAGAGGTCAGAAACAATATCGCCCTGCAGGTTAGTGAGCACCACCACATCGAATGTATCAGGGCGCGTTACCAATTTCATGCAAAGATCATCTACTATAATATCGTCGGCCTTCAGGTTAGGATATTCTTTAGCTACTTCATAAAAACATTCAAGGAACAATCCATCGGTCAGTTTCATAATATTGGCCTTGTGTCCGCATGTAATGCGCTTTGCATTTTTCTGTGTAGCCATTTCAAATGCATAGCGTATCACCTGCATGCTGCCGGGCCTGGTAATAAAGCGGCGGCTCAATGCCACATCATGCGTAAGCATGTGCTCGATGCCGCCATAAGTATCTTCGATGTTTTCGCGAACGATGGTGATATCTATCGGAATGCCCGCTTTCGAAAAAACGGTATCCACTCCGTGCAGGGTCTGGAATACACGCTTGTTTGCATAAGTATTCCATGTTTTACGTGCGGTTACATTCACGCTTTTAACGCCCTTGCCTTTAGGTGTTTCCATGGGGCCCTTGAACAGCACACCCAGGGCTTCGATGGTCTGCTGGGCTTCGGGTGTCATGCCATTTGAGAATCCTTTATCAAATACCCACTTGCCCATATCCACATATTCATATTCCAGCGGCACTTTATTGGCGTTAAAGATGCTCAATACGGCCTGCATTATTTCCGGTCCTATTCCATCTCCTTTTGCAACAGCTATACGCATAAAATGTTTAATTAGTGCCGCAAAATTAAGTATCCGGGGCCTGATCATGAGGTTAATTTTGGGAAAGCTTGCAGGTAACAGCCGTTTTTAATTAACTTTATTGCAAACTCACGGAATGGCATCGAAAATTTCTGAAGGAGTAGAAATCAATGTAGAGACGTTCTATCAACCGGATTATTCCAACCCTGAGGCTAATGAATACATGTTCGCATACCGTATAACGTTAGAGAATCGCAATAGCTATCCTGTAAAGCTTCATCGTCGTCACTGGCATATCTTTGATAGTAACGGAACTCATCGCGAAGTAGAGGGAGAAGGCGTGGTTGGCGTACAACCCACCATGCAACCTGGCGAGCGCTACCAATATGTAAGCGGCTGCAACCTTCGCACTGAAATGGGGAAGATGTATGGAACTTATTTAATGGAGAACCTGCATAACAAGCTGCAGTTCGAGGTGAACATACCCATGTTTGAGATGATAGTGCCGTTTAAGATGAATTAATTCAAAGCGAGTGGGGAGTGGCAAGTAGTTAGTAGGATTATCCCACTCGCTACTTGCCACTCCCCACTCGCTTTCTATTAATTCTTAATCAGCTTATCAGCCAATTATCAATCAGCCAATTAACGCATTATCTCACTCCATGCATCATTCTCCTCAACAACGGAGTCAGTGAATACAATATCAAAGCTGCCACTCCGCAAAGTATTACGAACACCATAAAAAATTCAAAGAGGTTGGTGATGGTGAAGCCTGCAAACGTTGGGTAAACGGTTGGGATCTTTTTCTCTGCCAGGTATGCAAGCTGGTCGGCCGTGGCCTTGCCTGTTCCATCGAGAACAGCTTTAAGATCGATCCCTTTTTCGCTGGCAATAGCATATTTATCACCGGTTGGAGGAAGCAGCGCTCCTAAAGTTCCCGTAAGGGCATAGCCCGCCGCATTGCCCAGGAACCATACGCCCATCAATAAAGATGCAAAGCGTTTTGGCGCCAGTTTGGCCACCAGGGAAAGGCCTATTGGCGACAAGCATAACTCGCCCCAGGTATGAAGAAGGTAGAGAACGATCAACCATATAACACCAAGTTTACCTGTAGTACCAAGATCTTTTACCTGGAGCGCTATGATAAGATAGCCCAGTGAAATGAGCCCGAGGCCTATTGCCTGCTTAGCGGTAGAGAGC
>JBAVMD010000890.1:0-3519 GCA_049689695.1 Chitinophagaceae bacterium
ATGTCGTCGTATTCATCACTAATGCGGAAACGGTCGAAGTTTGTAAGCAGTTTCACAAAGCCTTCATTTACCACATCAACTGCTTTTTCATACCGGTATATATACCGGAATACCACCTTGAGCGAAAACCCACGGTAATGCTCATACACAAACTTCTGGCATTTGTGATCTTTATTGATACACCCTTTTATAATGTGAGAAATGTTCTCCAAAAAAATTATTGTATGGTTCGCTTGTCCGGAGAAGGGAGCCTTTGGGGGATTTGAAATTACTCTTTCTTCTGTAGAATATATACGTAAAGGCAGGCAATGGGTTGCAAATTGAAATAAAATAAGAATTATCGAGCCCGGCATTTTATGCGGAACGGATTGCTTGCCGTATATTGACCCTTAACAACCCGCCGTCACAACCTCATTATGCAACGCATCCTCTTTACCTGCTTTTTCCTTTCAGGAATTGCCGCCCTCGTTTACCAGGTGATCTGGCAGCGATTGCTTACTTTTTTTGTAGGGTCCGACACGGTAGGTATAAGCCTTATTGTAACCGTGTTTATGGTAGGACTGGGCGCGGGAAGTTATTTTGGTGGCAAATGGGCGGCGCGAACATCGCATGCGCAACGGCTTCAGATATTCATCGTTGCAGAACTTCTGATTGGCGCATTTGGCCTCATCAGCAAATACCTGCTGTACGATCTTTTGTACGGAAGCGTGATGATCGACAACATGATCATCATGGCCCTTATCATCTGCTGCATTCTCTTTCTACCCACCTTCCTGATGGGTGTATCGCTTCCTGTTCTGGCGCAAACGGTCACGACGGCTTTACCTGATGCAGGCAAACAGGTTGGTTATCTCTATGCATTCAATACGCTTGGCGCAGCTTTAGGGGCTGCAATTGCCGCATGGCTGCTGATACCTGCTATTGGCATGGAGTATACTTTGTATTTCGCTGCTATTCTCAACATCGTATGCGCCGGAGGTACGGTATTGATCTATCAGAAAACAAAAAATAAAGCTGCCACGCAAACTCAGCCGCCGCAGTCAGGCAACACTGAAGTCCGCGCATCCAGGATATGGTGGTTATTATACGCCTGCTCAGGATTTGTAGCCATTGCCCTGGAAATTTTTTGGTTTCGGCTATTGGGTGCATCTATCAAATCTATCTCCATTACTTTTCCTACACTGCTGTCTATTTACCTGTTCGGTCTTTCTGCCGGAACATTGGCCGGCATCGTAACATTAAAATATATACGAAATAAAACGGCTGCTTATATATCGGCGCAAATGGGCATAGTGCTTTATGCCGGCTTAAGCATTATATGCTGGCTATATGCAGTTGAGCACATGGGCGCATTGAATTTTTTAAAAGAATATTATTCTTCTTACGAGCCCGCTATGCCGAATACAGTAAGCAGAATAGTGATCGCCAATTACTTTGTTATACCATTATTAATAATGGGCATTCCAACCTTTCTCATGGGCTTCAGCTTTCCCTTGCTGCAGTCTATTGTACAAAGGCAGGCAGGAGAGGTCGGGAAGTTTGTTGGTTATTTACAGGCATTGAACATTGCAGGAGCCACGCTCGGAGCTCTTGCTACCACATTCATTGCATTTCCTATAATCGGGTCTGCAGGTATATTGTTTTTCCTGGTGGCATTGGGAATTCTTGTATGGATTGCCGGATACTACATACATCGCAGGTTTACCTGGCAACGTGTTTCTGCAATTATTTTCCTGCTTGTTATTTTATTCTTTCTGCCCTCGCAAAAAAAGCTGTGGAATACCCTGCATGGTGCTTCCGCATTTAAAAACGTGCAGGTTGAAGAAGGTTCAGAAGGAGTATCGGCCATCAAATATATTTCAAAAGATACCGGTATTGTTTTTTCTCATGGGCTTGGCCAGGGGGCAATGCCTTACGGCGGAACTGATCTTCACGTAGAGTTGGGCGCCATCCCCTTATTCATTCATCCCTCCCCGAAAGATGTAGCCATTATCGGACTTGGTTCAGGTGGCACATTGTTCGGCATTGCAGGCAGGCCGGAAACACAACAGATCGTATGCTACGAAATTATGCCGCACCAGTTCGGCCTGTTGCAGAAAGATTTTCTACTCACGCAGTTTGAAGGGACCGGCAGTTTGCTGACAGACAAGCGCATTAAATTTATTTTTAAAGATGGAAGACATGGCTTGCTCCACAGCGATCAACTGTTCGACATCATACAGGCAGATGCACTAAGGCCAACCAGCGCCTTTGCCGGAAATCTTTACTCTGTTGAATATTTTCAACTGCTGAAGTCGAAACTCAAGAAAGGCGGGTTCGCCGTTACCTGGGCTCCTACAGAAAGAACTACGCAAACTTTCCTTAAAGTATTTGAGCACTCCATCCTTTGCGGCGCTACGCTTATTGGCAGCAATCAGCCAATAGTGCTCGATACAGCCGCCATTCTACGCAATTCGCAAAATCAATTCTCGCGCCTGCATTTTAATAAGATATCAGTGGATATAGCTTCTGGAATAAGCAGGGCGCTGAACACCATTTCTTCTCCACAGGTCGATATGCAGATAGAACCCAATACAGATCTTTTTCCGCGAGATGAGTATTTTCATGATGCGTTTAAAAAAGCAATGAACAAAACGCCTGACATAACCCGTAAAGAAACACATCATTAAAATGACAATTACAAGAACGCTCATAACATTCTTAGCGCTGCATTTTTCTTTTGCCGGTTTATTTGGGCAATCCAACATATCAGCATTCACCATCGAAGGAAAAGTTCAGGGATACAGCAATGGAACAAAGCTTTACCTCAACGATCTAAGTGATGGAAGCTATAAGCAAGTTGATTCAACTGTAATTTCAAATGGCAAGTTCATTTTTAAGGGCAAGCTCAAAACGAAATATTTAAAATCCAACATCAGTACAACCGACTTTGAAGACAGGGCAACCTTCTGGCTTGAAAGTGGTATAATATCTTTTTCAGCAGACAAAGGGAATTTTAATAAAGCCGTAATCAAAGGATCAAAAATTCAGGATGAGCAGCAGAAGCTTAACAAGCTTCTTGACACCGCAAAGAACAGGCAACTGGCTGAATACTTATTCGTAAAAAATAACCCTAACTCAATAATCTCCGCATACACTTTAAATGTTTACAGTAAATCCTGGAACCGGGATACCGTTTCAGTTTTGTATCATTCGTTTTCAAAAGACATTAAGTCAACCACGTACGGCGAAAGAATACTTGAGTTTCTGACATTAAACCGGAATATAAAGATCGGCGACAAGTTTGTGGACTTTATGCAAAAAGACACTGCCGATAAAGATATCAGGCTATCGGATTTAAAAGGCAAAGTTGTATTGCTCGAATTCTGGGGTTCATGGTGCGGACCTTGCAGAGAAGAGAACCCATCTTTAGTAAAGATCTACAATGATTTTAAGCCGATGGGCTTCGAGATATTCGGTGTGGCGGCTGAGACAGATAAAAGACAATGGATCAAAGCCATCAAAGCAGACGGCCTGACC
>JBAVMD010000891.1:0-10163 GCA_049689695.1 Chitinophagaceae bacterium
CCGTGATTTTCGCCCGCATCAACTACAAGATGTTCTTCACTCTGTGAAATCGGGGTTAGGCCATCGGCATTCAAAAAAAATGCACGGTGTGTTATATCATTTTCGGATGCCACACCTTTGTGGCCAAGGTCAAGGCACAGCCTTGTTGTACCCGGCATAGAGATCACGCGTGTAACGAGTACAGCTGCGGTAAGAAATGGTTGTTCAGCGCATAGCACGGAATAGCCCCTGTCCCAATAAATAAAAGTTCCGGGGCTGCATTCCACTTTTTTTCTCGCGGCATGAATGGGAAATGTAGGGGAGCCTCCTGCTATAATAACCGGAGTTGGCAGTTGTGCAGCAATGATCTTTTCTACAAGCGCTTCAACCTGTTTAAATGCCTGGTTGCTGGCAAGGGTGCGTTCGCCGATATCGGGATTGCGTAAATGGCCATCATAGGCATGCAATCCTGCAGGACGGATATTTTTTTGAGCGGCGCAGAACGCGTACAGCTCAAGCGCAGCTTCACCGGGTTCAATGCCTGTGCGGTGCATGCCGAGGTCAAGATCGATGTAAACGTCCAGCACAATATTTTCTTTGCTACAGGCTTCTGCTATTGCTTCTGCAGTGGATTTATTGTCTGTAAGACAGGAGAATGTAGTGGAAGGATAATCTTTTACCAGGGCAAGCAATCGCTGCAGGCGCGGGCCTGAAGGTTGATAAGCCAGCAACACATCTTTCGCTTTGCACATGGCAAGCGTTTCAGCTTCCGGTATGGTGGCGCATTTAAATTTCTGAATGCCTTCGCTGATCATCATCTGCATGGTCTCTTGGCACTTGTTTGTTTTTATGTGCGGGCGTAACCTGCTTGTATCGTCTATCATGCTTTTAAGCAGGCGGATGTTTTCGGCTATGCGATCAGGAAAAAGCAATAGTGCAGGTGAATCTAATTGATCAATATTTTCGACGGTGTACCAATTGGTTGCCATAATAAATTTTTTACTGCAAAGAATCGGAGAAAGAGGTTAGATGTTTCACGCAAAGACGCAAAGGAAGACGCAAGGGCGCAACAAGGCTTCGCCTCTCTGTAACTTAAAAAAACTCTTCGCGGCCTTGCGTCTTCCTTTGCGTCTTTGCGTGAAACCCACTCACATTTTATCTCTTTTCATAAACCTTTTCTCCATTCACAAAAGTCTTCAGCACATTTATATTCAACAACATACTATCAGCTGCTTTCATCAGGTCATTATCAAGCACAACAAAATCTGCAAACTTGCCTTTCTCAAGACTTCCTTTTTCATGCTCTTCAAAATTTGATTTCGCTGCCCAGATGGTCATGCCGCGTAAAGCATCTTCACGGCTCAAGGCATTTTCTAGCTGATACCCGCCGGCGGGCCAACCTTTCGCATCTTTTCTCACAACGGCTGCATAGAATGTTTTAAACGGACTGATGTCTTCTACAGGAAAATCAGTTCCCAATGGTATCCAACCATTCTGTTTCATCAGGTCGTTGAACGCATACGCACCTTTCTCGCGTTCTTTGCCAACACGTTCGCCTGCCCAATACATATCGCTGGTAGCATGCGTTGGTTGAACAGATGGGATGATGCTGTTATCGCCGAATAACTTAAAATCATTCTGATTCACTACCTGCGCATGCTCAATGCGCCAGCGCCGGTCGTTCTTTCCTTTCAGATATTTAGCGTAAGTATTGAGCATAACGCGGTTGCCGGAATCGCCAATAGCGTGCGTGCACATCTGGAAATCTTTGGCGTAAAGCAGATTGGCAACAGAATCAAAATGTTTTTTGCTGCTGAGCAGGAAACCCGTCCATCCCGCACGGTCAGCATAGGGCTGCAACAGGCAGGCGCCGCGTGAGCCTAAAGCTCCGTCTGCATACACTTTGAATGAACGCACGTTTAACCTGTCTGTTTTGATCTTTCCTTTTTCGAAGATGAAATCGTAATTACGTTTTGCGTCGCTGAGCATAGCATACACGCGCATTTTCAGATCACCGCTGCTTTGAAGGCTTTCAATGAATTGTACTTCAGTATAATCGAGTCCGCAATCATCAACGGTGGTAAGTCCTACCGCAAAGCAATTCGCCTGCCCCTGCAATACGGCCTGTTTTCTTTGCGCAGGAGGAGGATCAGATATTCTTGCTGTTACGAGATCAATTGCATTGTCAATCAGAATGCCCGTGAGTTTACCATTCTTAACTTCAATGTCGCCTCCGGTAAGCGTTTGACCAGGTTTAATGCCGGCGATGTTAAGGGCTGGCTGGTTAACTACTGCTCCGTGCCCATCCACTCGTGCCAGAATAACTGGTCTGTTTGGGAACAGTTCATTCAGCTTTTCATTCGAAGGAAATTCTTTTACCGCCCAATCGTTCTGGTCCCAGCCACGGCCTATCAGCCAGCCATCAGGGTTTTTTGCTGCAAAGGTTTTCAGTTTTTCAATGATCTCATCCCAACTGTTGGTGCCTACCAGGTCTACGGTATTCAATCCAAGTCCATAACGGTAAAAATGCGCATGCGCATCTATAAAACCGGGATAAATAAATTTGCCTTGTGCATCTATCGATTCTTTGGCTTCGTATTCATTCTGCAGGTCTGCTGATTTTCCAATGGCAATTATCTTTCCATCCTTAATGGCCATTGCTTCTGCTGTGCTGAAAGCCGAATCTACCGTGTAAATAATTGCATTGTGAATAAGAAGATCGGCTTGTTTTTTACCGCAGGAAAATAAAAATGTGAAACTAATGAAGGCCAATATTTTATTCATGTTAGTAAGGAGTATAATACAAATTAAATAATTGCTTTTTCTCTGAAATTTCGAGCATGTATTTCCCGATTTCGCCAATCGCTGTATTGTCGGGTGAATGCCTGATGACAACATGCTTTTCGTAACCAGATTTATTGTTTTGGTCGTAACTGCGGCGCATGCCTTCCAGTTTCCACGACGAACCATCCAACACCTTTTCGTCTTTGAACGGTAATAATTTCCAGAAATCTGCAAACCTTATTTTCATTAGCAGATTGTTCCACCGGCTTTCATCTATTTGAATAGTATCGTCAAAAAATATCCTGCAACTGTCATTATCATCAATCGTTTTTTTGCTATGATCTAATATAGTAAAACCAGATTCAATAAAATGAACATAGTACATTTTATCTTTCCTGTAAACTGTGATGGTAGCCTGGTTATGATAGAATGAAGGTTGTATCTGTATTTTATAGGCTTCGTCGTACTTCGACAAGGTTAGCGGGTCAGGCGGAACGCAGTACCAGTCCTCCATATTATCAGATGCCTGCTCCTGATATTTTTCATACATCCGGATTTCTTTATTCGCTTCATTGAAATATGCAGTATCCTTTTTAATATAAGCTCTCAGTAAGCGGTAATGCGGGTCATCTGCATAAATATCCGATGAATCATAAAGGCGAACATGCTTTTCTAAAGTTGTATCGAATAGAGAAATGGTCTTTACGGGTTCAGGAGCATTGCATGAACAGATCATGAACAATGCTAGGGCTGCGTAAAACCGCAACAACAGCAGATCTGATATTTTATTGGATCGAAACATCAATGCCTGGTTCTTATTTAAATTTATCAGGATGCTTTTGATGATGGTCTGTTTTATCCTGGAAAGCTTTTGCCGCAGTGAGGATGCTCGCTTCATCATATAAATTCCCTATCAAAGTAATGCTTACTGGTAATCCACGCTGGTTAAATCCCATCGGCATACACACAACGGGATGGCCGGTAAGATTGGTAATGGATAATTGCCGGCCCGCAAACGTAGGCACTATCAATACATCGTAATTCTTCATGAATTCGTTCATGCCTTTGCAAAGCGTGCTGCGGTAGCGGTTGGCATTGATGTATTCCACCGCCGGAATAAAACGTGCGCCGCGAAAAATATTCGGCCAGAAATTTTTGTCCTGCCTTTCTATAAGATCGTCGCGATTGCTTCTCGTAAGCTCGTCAAACGCGGCCGCAGATTCTGCGCTCAGCACAACATCCACCATGTTAAAAGGATAAAGTGCTGAATCAGGGAACTGCACTGCCTGTACATCTGCGCCGAGCGCTTTGTACTGTTCAACAACCTTCCATTCCATGGCATCTTTTGCAAGCCGGCTGAAATAATTTTCAGCATAGGCGATGCGCAGTTTTTTCAGATCGGTCTTGCTGTTGTAATTGAATGCATGATCAACAGAACCTGCATCTTTTCCATCAGTTCCTTTAATGTAGTAATAAACGATCGCTGCGTCTTCTGCGCTCCGGCAGATCGGTCCGGCCTTATCAAGGCTCCAACACAATACCATGGCGCCGCTTCTGCTCACCGTTCCAAACGTGGGGCGTAAGCCGGTAGCGCCGCATCTTGTAGAAGGAGATACGATTGATCCCAATGTTTCCGTACCAATGGCAAAGGGCAGCAAACCGGCAACTGTTGCTGCTGCAGACCCGGCTGAAGAGCCGCTAGAACCCTGTTGCAGGTTCCATGGATTACGGGTGAATCCACCGAACCATCGGTTGTCATAGGCTAGCGCGCCCAATGAAAGTTTTGCGCAGAGAACAGCTCCCGCATTTTTTAGTTGTGTATACACGAACGCGTCCTCTTCAACCATCTGGTCTTTATAAGGCGTGGACCCCCAGGTTGTCTTGTAGCCTTTCACAGCAAACAGGTCTTTCAATCCATATGGAATGCCGTGCAGCAGACCGCGATAAATGCCTTTTTTCAGATCATCATCTGCCTGCTTCGCTTGTTGAAGCGCCAGCTCTTCCGTAAGCGTTACCACGCATTCGAGCGTATCCCCCCACTTCTTCAAGCGATCGAGGAAAAAACGGGTAAGCTCAACCGAACTTATTTTCTTGCTTTTGATGAGCGATGCGAGCTGCGGAATGGAATAAAAAGACAGATCGTTCCGGTTGGCTGGCAGGGCGGTATTAGAAGGAATATCCCAATTGATCTTTACCTGTTTATCAGGGATCTTATAACCATAAGGAGCCGGGTGAAATGCAAAAGGATAGGGCAGGTCGTTTTTAGGATAAGTGCGGTGCATGCTGCGATAGAGTGCGGTGTAATCCCGAAGCTCACCCAATACGGAA
Source organism: Chitinophagaceae bacterium (assembly GCA_049689695.1). GTDB lineage: Bacteria > Bacteroidota > Bacteroidia > Chitinophagales > Chitinophagaceae > DASPKM01. Next base: position 5,092 of record JBAVMD010000891.1, read on the forward strand.
TCCGCTTCAGGCGCAGTATAATCCAGGTCGAACCATTTAGCGAATGCCTGCACCTGTTGAATGGAATCGGTCTTCGTTTGCCCCTGTGCATGCAAAATGCCGCACAGGCTGAAAAGCGCCAGCAATTTCTTCATAAGCAATTTTTCGGAGAGCCAATTTAAGTAAATAAATTTTTATCTTTTCCTCACCAAAACTACCGTTATGAGATCATTTATCGCCTTTTTGTTGAGCGCATTGCTGTTTTGTGCCTGTACTGCTCCGGATAATAATCAATCTGTTTCTGCAGGGCCGACCGGGCAGGATATTCATCTTTACGAGTATTTCAGCTATGGTGATTCAGGCGTTCAATCAGGCGGTGTACGCATGATACCTATAACTACTCCGAAAGGTAATTTTAAAGTATGGACAAAACGTTTTGGTAGTAATCCACGCATTAAAGTTTTGCTGCTGCATGGAGGACCTGCATTTACGCACGAATATTTCGAATGTTTCGAAAGCTTTTTTCCGAAAGAAGGCATCGAGTTTTATGAATACGATCAATTGGGCTCTTATTATTCAGACCAACCTAAAGACAGCAGCCTGTGGATGACCGAAAGATTTGTGGAAGAAGTAGAGCAGGTACGCCAGGCCCTGGGTTTAACAAAGGATAATTTTTACCTGCTTGGAAATTCATGGGGTGGCATCCTGGCCATGGAGTATGCACTAAAATACCAGGATAATCTCAAAGGACTTATCATCAGCAATATGATGGCCAGCATTCCGGATTATGAAAAATACAATGGCGTGCTGCGCAACCAGATGCGCAAATCACTCATCGATTCACTTGAAGTGTATGAGAAGAAAGGCGATTATAAAAACCCCGTTTACCAGGAGCTTGTTTTTAAAGAATATTACACCCAGCATCTTTGCCGATTGCCGGAATGGCCTGATCCGCTCATGCGCAGCATTAAGCACCTGAACGAAGAAGTATATGTGATGATGCAGGGGCCGAGCGAGTTTAAAGTGGGTGGCAGGTTGCTTACGTGGGATAGAAAGGCAGATCTTCCGAAGATAAAGGTGCCAACGCTTACGGTAGGGGCAAAGTTCGATACCATGGACCCGGAGCACATGAAGTGGATGAGCACACAGGTGCAAAACGGAACTTATTTGTATTGTCCTGAAGGAAGCCATTGTTGTTTCTGGGACGATCAATCACATTTTTTCCCGGGCGTGATCAGTTTTTTGAGGAATGTGGATGAAGGGAAACAGAAATAGTTGGAAGTTTCTTCAACTTCCAGCAATCGTTATCTTGCATTATGCCATTTCCCCGTGAATTCTTTCCGGTGCTACGTAAAGCGTTTCGCGATCTCAAAAACAATGATCCTTTGCGAATGGCCGCTGCTACCGCTTTTTTTACCACTTTCGCCTTGCCCGCTATTCTCATTATTCTCATTCAACTGTTTGGATTGGTAGTAGGCCGGAGAACAATGAGCCGTCACCTGTTTGACCACCTGGAGCAAATAGTAGGAGATGGGGGAGTATTGCAGATCAGGTCTACGCTCCGCGCATTCCGGAACTTTTCACAAAGTTGGTACATAACGCTGGGCGGGTTTATTTTCCTGGTGTTTGTGGCTACCACATTATTTAAAATAATCCGGGATTCGCTGAACCAATTATGGAATATCAAAGTGCATGATCACAGTGGAGTAGTTTTTACTATAAGGCAGCGATTAAGATCGATTGGGATTATTTTCCTGGCGGGACTTTTGTTCATGGCCAGCTTGCTGATAGAAGCTATGCAAACCATATTGATGGACTATATCAATGAGATATGGTCTGGTTCCACCTCTTTGCTTTATGCGATCCTGAACCAACTGCTTTCAGTGCTGGTAGTTACAATATGGTTCGCCACTGTTTTCCGCTACCTGGCCAATGGGCGGCCGGTGTGGAGAGTAGCGATCGTGGGAGGATTGGTTACTGGTATTCTTTTCACTATCGGTAAATTATTGATCGGCTGGTTGCTGGGCTTTGGCAACCTGAATTCTTTTTTCGGCGCTTCGGCTTCTTTTGTATTGATATTGCTTTTTGTTTTTTATTCTTCGTTCATTTTATATTTCGGCGGAACGTTCACCAGTGCATGGGGTGATTATGTGAACAAGCCGATAGCCCCGGGAACGCATGCTTATAAATACGTGCTTACTGAAATTAAGACCGAAGAATCGCCAGCTCAAAAATAAAATAAGATGTTTCTGCGTTGGCAGCTTTCTTATTTTATTTTTCCTTGTTACCTGATGCTTGTTTCTTGTTTCTTTGTTTCCTATAGTCCTGCCAAAAACTGCGAATGCACATAATCCACTACACTCAGCAAACTATTGGTTTCTTTATATACTTTCAATTGCCTGTCTGCTCCGGTTCCCTGCTCCAGTAATTTAGGCACATAGTTAACTGCATGGCGACTTCCCAATTGATCCAGCACATCGTCTACAAAATCCAGCAACTCATATATCAACACCCTGGTGTTCACTTCTTCTTCTTTTCCAAAATCGATCATTCTTCCTTCGATACCATACCTGCCAGCACGCCATTTGTTCTCATTAATGAGCGCTCTTGAATATTGTATGAAGTTGAGGTTCTGCATGCGCAGCTTGTATATTTTGGCGCAAATTGCCTGGAAGAGCGCTGCAATGGCAATGGTTTCTTGAACGGTCATGGGCACATCGCAGATACGGAACTCTACTGTGTTGAAGAAAGGATGCACGCGAAGGTCCCACCAGATCTTTTTTGCATTGTCAATGCAATTGGTCTTCACCAGCATTTTGATGTAATTATCATACGCCTCAATGCTGTCGAAAGTTTCCGGTATGCCGGTGCGCGGAAATTTATCGAACACTTTTGTACGGAACGATTTGTATCCCGTGAGGCGGCCTTCCCAGAAGGGTGAGTTGGTGCTCAGCGCATAAATATGCGGAAGAAAATAACGAGTGGAGTTGGCAATGTGGTTGGCCATTTCGCGGCTTTGCATGCCTACGTGCACGTGCAGACCGAAAATAAGATTGCTCCGGGCGGCTTCCTGCAGCTCATTCACTATTTCGTTGTAACGAACGTGATCTGTGATAAGCTGGCTTTCCCAATGACTGAAAGGGTGCGTGCCCGAAGCGCCCATCCAGAAGCCGAGCTGGTCGGCTATGCCTGAAATGGTTTTACGCAAAGTACCTACATCTTTAAATGCTTCATCTATATCTGCGCAGATGTCTGTACCTACTTCCACCACCGCCTGGTGCATTTCTGCTTTCACCTTGTCTTTAATGACCTTCTGTCCCTCGGTAACTATCTTCTGCTGGTGACTTTTAAGCTCCCTGGTTTCGGGGTCTATCACCATGTATTCTTCTTCTACGCCAAGTGTAAAATGCTTGTAATTGATGCTGCTCATCGGGGGAGAAGTTTTTTATAATTGAAAATTGTTGTTACGTCTGCCGGCAACCCTTCCAGAACAACGCTCTGAATGCGATCGCCTTCTTTGTATTTAACAGGAACAGAATATTTTCGTTCCTTATCTAAAATGTATTGCCAGATAATTTTTTCTTTAGGGCTTACGATCCAGTATTCGCGAATTTCGTTTTCTTCATAGAGCAACAACTTATCATGCTTGTCTTTTTTTGTGCTGCCCGGAGAGAGTATTTCTATTACCAGTTCCGGTGATCCGTCAATTGCACGTTCATCTTCCAATTTTGAAGGGTCGCAGAGAACTGCAATGTCTGGTTGAACGACTGTTTTGATTTCCTCATCACGCAACTTCTTTTTATCGTTTCCCCCGCCTTTTAATTTAACATCGATGGGAGAGAAGTATACAAGACAAGGTTTGTTTTCAAGAAAAAGGCTGATCATGATAAAAAGATTTCCCAGCACAGCCTGATGGGTGATAGTAGGAGCAGGGCTCATTCTGAATATCCGTCCGCGTATCAGTTCAAGCCTTTCTTTAAAGTTCCAGCTTACGTAATCAGCATAGGTGAACCCATAGGCAGATTGCGGTTCCTGCACTTTGGTTTCTGAGCCATCTTCTTCCTCTATCGTCAGGTATTTTTTCATAGATCGAAGGTATCCGTAATATCCAGCGAGAATCCTTGTATGGTTACGCTTTCAATTGTGTCGCCTTTCCTGTATATTTTTTGCATTTCAAATCTGAGCGATTCATTAAGAACATATACAGTTATATGCTCTTCAATCGGATGAATTATCCAATATTCACGAACGCCAGCCTCTTCATATACCGCGAACTTTGTACGGATATCGTGCATAGGATTTGATGGAGAAATGATCTCCATAACAAGGTCAGGCGCGCCGCATGCTCCGCGGTCATCCAATTTTATGGGATCACAGAAAACACAAAGGTCCGGCTGCACAACTGTTTTTACTTCGTTGTCGTTTTTTCTGTTTTTTACCGGTAGCCTCACATCAAACGGGGCTACGTAAACCCTGCATTTTTTCCCTTTAAGATAACCGTACAATTCATATGACATTTTTACCAAAACGTCCTGATGCTTCCGGTTGGGTGCAGACATTTTAAATATCTTACCGCGTATCAGCTCCAGCCTTTCCTTGAAAGTCCACGACAGGTAATCAGCGTACGTAAAACCATACGCCGATTGCGGCTCCTCAACCATCGTTTCGGAGCCATCATCATTTACTCTTGTAAGATATTCTTTCATAGATTAAAAGTTTCTGTTACATCAAGTGAGAACCCTTTTATTGTTGCACTCTCTATCGGGTCACCCATGTTATATATCTTCCCCGTATCAAACTTAAACGAGCCGTTCAGCACATGAACTGTAATGATTTTTTTACCAGGATGCACTATCCAGTATTCTTTTACTCCCGCTTCTTCATATACGCTAAATTTTGTGCGCACATCGTGCATCGGGTTCGAAGGAGATATTACTTCTATCACTAGATCCGGCGCGCCGCATGCTCCCCGGTCATCCAGTTTTACAGGATCACAAAAAATACAAATGTCAGGCTGCACAACGGTCTTAACCTCATTATCGTTTTTTCTGTTCTTCACGGGCAATCTCACATCAAACGGAGCAATATATACC
>JBAVMD010000892.1:0-5020 GCA_049689695.1 Chitinophagaceae bacterium
GTTCAGGACCGCTCAGGTAAGACGGACGGCCATCGATCATAATAATAACACCCTGCTTGCCTTTCAGGCTGATGTTGCCGTCTTTGTCTACCTGTACGCCCGGAGATTTCTCCAATACTTCCAGAGCTGTTGCGCCAACATTGGTCACAGAAGCTTCCACATTTACTACGGTGCGGTCTATCTTTTGCTCTACCATTGGCCTTGCGGCAGAAACAGTAACTGCTTTCAAGTCTTTGCTCTGAGCCTTTAAAACGATGGTTTTGAGATCGATAGCAGCGCTGCTTTCATTAATTTCGAAAGACGGAGAATAAGATTTTGCATATCCTACTGCGGTTACCATTACCAGGTAATTTCCTGACTTCACATTTTCAAACTCAAATTTTCCAGCTTTATCGGTCACTAACACTTTAGCAAGTGTGGAATCTTTACTTTTTAATAAGGAAATGGTAGCGGCTTCCACTGCTTTGGCGCCGTCGTCCACCGAACCTTTGATATTTTTAGACGACTGTGCGAAGCCTGCAAGGGAAAAGGAGGTCATCATAAGCGTCAAAATGGTGAGAAACTTTTTCATGATAGTTCTTTTATTAGATTGGTACTTATTGTTGGCTATTACAATTCAAAAGTAGGTACTTTGTAATGCAAGGAACATTGTTTTGTGTTGAAGGGAAAGATTTCCTGATATCTGGCAAATCGATGACAGGCATATGACGCTTGGTGATATGCTCGGGTTACAGGTAGAGAGCAATTGCTGATGGGCGGTAAAAGAAAATGCTAAACGGAAGCCCGCCGATTGGAAGCCGTCCCGATAGCTATTGGGATTGATTAGAAGTTGAGTTGTAAGTTAAGCGAGGCTACTATTTAAAGAACTCTAACCTCAACTATGCCTTCGCTGCGCGTCTGCGCATAAACAAAACGATAACTCCTGCTAAAACCAAACAAAAGGAAATGATCTCGGCTTGCGTAGGATGAATGCCGAGGAAGTTGTACGTTGTATTTACCCGGATCTTTTCAACCAGGAATCTCTCCATTCCATTCAAGATCAGGTAAATGCCAAAGATGGTCCCTGCAGTTTTAATGCGTTTGCGCATAGCCCATAATAATAAAAAGAAGAGCGTGCAAACAACTGTTTCATAAAATGGCGTGGGAAAAACGGGTATGGGGAGAATGCTGCAATGGTCTTCGGTGCAGCCCGGGATCTTCACGCCTTCATTAATAACATTATGCGGATAGGTGTAAGCCACCATCCAGTCAGGTAAAAATGAAGGAGCCTTTACAGATGCGTGCTGCACTGCGTCCAGGCCATGGAATTGCTGCGTATAGAATGAGGCGTTTGCCTGTAGCGTAGACTGAAATTGGGCAGTATCGGCGAGCATCGCTTTTTCTGCCGGCGTAGCCGTAACATAAGCGCTGTTAAGAATGCCCCAGTCTCCATCGCCGCTTACCTGGCAGCCAATACGACCAATGGCATAAGCCAGCATCAATGCTGGCGCAATGGCATCGCCAAGATGCCAGAAGCCGATCTTATGCTTGCGGGCATACCACGAAATAGCAATGGCGGCGCATATAAGTCCGCCATAAAACGTAAGTCCGCTAAAAGAAAGTAAAGATTCAACAGGATTGCGCAGCAGGTCATCAAGATTCTCCAGGTTGTGAAATATCTTGGCGCCCAGGAAGCCGAATACCGCTGCAAAGATCACCATGTCCCCCACCCTGTCGTGCGGCCAGATGCGCACCTTGCGCGATTCAGGTTTGGCAAGCTTTTGCTTATTGCGTTCATACCATTTAAGTCCTGCCAGTATCAAACCTATTAAAATGCCTGCAGGCAGATTTCCTTCCCCGGAAAACACAAAGCTCTGCGGGTCCTTTACAGGTTCGTCTGCAGTAAATAAACCGATTATTTTAAACCCTAACAGGAAGCCAAGCACGAAATTGATCAGGAGGTCTGTGATGCTTGCCGGCTTTCCAACCGTAATTGTTTCTTCCGTATGCACAAGCAATCCTTCGCGCTCTTTGCGGCGCAACTCTTTTGTAAGAACGATGGCGGCGGCTATGAATGCAAGCGCTACAAAAAATCCGAACGAATTAAAGATCCGCAACCAGTTCCATTCTACTCCGAATAAATCCTTGAAAGCGTAATAAAGGTTAGGATACATGTAAGTTGTTTTGGCGTTTGCCTTTTTGCTAAGAAGGCACAATGATATAAAAAATTATGGGCTTAACATTCCCGCCATAAAAAAACCTCTTCCAGGAATGGAAGAGGTTACACTATGAACAAAGCTGAACAAGTCAGCAATACATACTTTAGCAATACTGGTCGAAAGCCGCAATGAGGTTATGCGCTATCATTTGTGCTGAGCGTCCTTCAATCATGTGGCGCTCGATAAAATGAACCAATTGACCGTCTTTGAACAAAGCAATAGCCGGTGAAGACGGTGGGTAAGGCAACAGGTGCTCACGCACTTTTTTTACCGCATCAATGTCGTAGCCGGCAAAGCTGGTAGTAAGATGGTCAGGCTTTTTCTGACTGTTGGCAACCGCCATCAGCACACCTGGCCTTGCAGTACCGGCAGAGCAGCCGCAAACTGAATTCACCATTACCAATGTAGTGCCTGGTTGCTTCAACTGGCTGTCGACAGCTTCCGGTGTGGTCAATTCTTCAAATCCATTCTCTGTAAGCTCCTCTTTCATGGGAGTCACTATTTCTGTGGGATACATATTTCAACCGTTTTAAATGATGAGCAAAGGTACTGAAAAGTTTGTTTGAACATTAAATAGGGCGTAAATCGGCGTATTTGTCATTAATCCACTACCTAGCCTGCCACACTGCCATGCGAACTTGGATTTTTCTGCATTCCGGTCAGAAAAAATCTGCTGGTACACGGTTTGACAAATTGGTTCCAGAAAACCATTTAAAAACCTTAAAAAATAAAGTATATGCTGGTAAAAGTAAACAACCGCCCGGTGCACACCTTCAACTCTCTGTTTAATGAGTTGTTCAATGAGTTTCCTGCAAAAGCAGAATCACGTCTGCATTTTCCTGCCGTGAACATTCACGAAACAGAAAATGCTTTCGAAATGGAGCTGAATGTTCCAGGAAGAAAGAAGGAAGATTTCAAGATCAATCTCGAGAACGGCTTGCTGACCGTAAGCTTTGACAAGAAAGAAGAGAACAAAGAGAATGGCAATAAGACCATCCGCCGTGAGTTCTCTTATCAGTCTTTCAAGCGCAGCTTCAACCTTGATGAAACTGTTGACACAGATAACATCCAGGCTAAATATGAAAGCGGAATTCTTTACCTGACCCTCCCCAAAAAAGAGCAGGCAAAGCCTGCGAAAAAAGAAATAAACGTTCAGTAATAGTCGTACCCACCCGAACATATCGGGTTAGCAGTTGGTTTTGGTTATCCCTCCTGGTAGCAGGAGGGATTTTTTTATTTAAGAAAGCACGGATTTGAAAACCGGATTAACGGATGACACGGATATTCAAGTCAGATTAATGATTATCGTTAAAGTTTATGCTTATTGTTGTTATCTGTTGAATCCTAAAATCCATATAATCCGTGATATGTTTTAATTTCGGCCGAACAATGAATCGTCCCCACATGAGATTGTTGATTCTGGCGCTCCTTCTGTTGTCCGGGTTTCATATCAATGCACAGGTAACGGACACTGTTCCAATGGTGCCTTCGCCCGTAATTGATTCCTCGCTGCGTATAATTAACCTGAATCCATACATGACGCTGCATGTAGATTCTACACTTAATTACAAATTGGATATTAACCGTGAAGGCGGGAAATTTTTCTGGTATCTGCGGAATTCCCCGGTAGGTCTGCGCATCAACAAAGACAATGGCACGCTTAGTTTCAAAGCAGAAAAATCATTTTTCCTTTCCGGCAAGTTGAAATACGATCAGCCTTATGGCGTGCTGCTTGGGGTTCAGAATCTTGACAATCCTGCGGAACGCATCGATACCAGCCTAACGTTGGTTTTCTATAATACGGAGATCATTGCATCAAGAGTAAAACCGTCGGTCAGCTCAACGCTTTATGTTGATGAAGGCGATGTTGTGAATTTTAAAGTTCAATGTGAAGCGGGTAGTTTCCCTATCGAGCACATTACTTTTTTTGCCAACATGCCCATGAAGAATTTCACGCAGGTAAAGCAATGCGATGATGATTTCACCTGGTCTCCACCCTATGAATTTGTAAAAGAAACAGATTCGGGCAGGGTAAAGATCATTACGCTCAGCTTTGTGGGCACCACCCGGTTTATGACCAGGGATACAGCAAACGTACGCATGATCATTCGCGATGCATTGAATTATCCGCTGGCGGTGCAGGAATACCAGATGCAGGTGAAATATATCAATAGTTACATCCTGCAACTGAAATATACCTTCCTGCAGCTCGACAAAAAAGTTAAGAAGGTGAAGAATACGCGAACTACTTTCGATATAACTTCTTCCGCCACTGCTTTAACGGTCAGCATCATGGTTTCTTCCAGCGACCAGAATACACAAAAGACCGGCAAGATTTTGCCGAGCGTGGGCGTATCGCTCGTTCCTATTAAAGAAGCCGTTGCTCCTCAAAAAATATACGATCAGAACCAGGCATCGCTTGTGCGCACTTCCATTAAGCGGTTGGAATATATGCTGCGCGATAATGCCTTGCTAGTAGAGCGGGATCCGGAGGTAACCAGGAAAACAAATAAATTGAAAGAAGAATTAAAACAGATCCAGATCCAACTGATAGATATTCCTGTTGAACTCAGCAGCAATATGACAGAAGAAGAGCTGAATGAGTATTTTAATAGCCCTAAAGTGAATAAGAAGTATAGGACGAGCAGGAAGTAATTCGAGGATTAGCTAATTACTCACATCCCTGTCTTCTGCGCGTATCGATCAGGTACTGAATTTTCCATTTACCATTAATGCGCACTAATTGGAATGAGTTGACGCCGCAATGGCTCAATTTACCCTCGTAATAGAATTTATAAGGAGTCCATACAATGGCGAGAGGG
>JBAVMD010000893.1:0-3506 GCA_049689695.1 Chitinophagaceae bacterium
CATTGGCACAAAGGGGTCGTAGGCATTGTAGCTTCAAGGCTTATCGAACATTACTATCGTCCTACCATTGTATTAACGCAAAGCGGTGATGTGATCGCAGGCAGCGCAAGAAGCGTGCATGGTTTTAATTTGTATGAAGCCATTCATGCATGTCGTGAACATTTATTAGGTTATGGCGGCCATTTTGCCGCAGCCGGCATGACTATGATGCCGGAGCAACTGGATGCATTCAGCCAGAAATTTGAAGATGTGGTATCCAGCACCATCGCACCGCATTTATTGATACCTGAGCTGATCATCGATGCAGAGATCAGCTTCAGCGATATCAGCTTTTCGTTCTATAACATCATCCGGCAAATGGAACCTTTTGGGCCTGATAACCCTCATCCTGTATTTATTGCCCGCAATGTTATGGATACTGGTTATTCGCGGATATTGAAAGATCTGCACATCAAATTTTCCTTACGCCAGCACAATATCATTTTCACCGGTATCGGTTTCAATATGGCGCATAGATTTCCTGTGCTCAACCTCCAGAAACCGCTCGATATTATTTTTACTCTGGAAGAAAATGAATGGAATGGCAATAAGCATCTTCAGTTGAAGCTGATGGACTTTCGCCTTTCAGAACAATCAACCAATTAGCTTATTGCCATTTATAGCTTAATCATTCAGGATGATCCTGCTTTTCTTTTCATCCTGCATCAGTTCCACGCTTCGGTTAATGAACAACGTAAGGTCGTTGCCTTTAAGCAGGCCTTGTGAAAGCAGGGCCAGGTCCGCAAGGTTGCGCACAAGCTTCTCCTGCTTTTCTTTTTCTTCTGTTTGCAGGATATTCTGGTATATAGGATGGTTGCCATTTACGGTAAGCGTTACTTCGTCCGGCATCTTTCCATAAAATCCCATCGAGCCGCCCATGGCTGCCATGTCTTTCATGCGGCGCATGAATTCAGGGCGTGTAGCCACTACCGGCGGAGCTTCCTGAGACAATCCTTTCACTTCAATTTTTATATGCATGTCCGGGGGTTGCACGCCAAATAACTCTTTCAGCCTTGTTTCTTCTTCCTGGCTCAATACGCTCTCACCGCCCTCCTGGGTATCAATAAGGTTATCTGCAATATCTGCATCCACCCTGGTGAAATGAACTTTGTCCCATTTCATTTCTACCTGGTTAATGAAAGCCGCATCAACCAGTGTTTCCATCTTTATTACAATATATCCTTTTGATTGCGCCGCCTGGATGTAGCTGTGCTGCTGAACAGGATCGGTAGTGTATAGTATCACCAGCTTACCGTCTTTGTTCTTCTGAAGCGTTTCGGCAGCCATCCTGTATTCTTCCAGCGTATAGAATTTATCATCATTGGTGGCCTGCATGATGAAGAACCTGTTGGCTTTTTCCAGGAACTTATCATCGGTCATCATACCATATTTCACAAACAATCCAAGGCTCTCCCATTTCGCTTCAAATTCTTTTCTTTCTTTATTGAAAAGCTCTTCCAGCTTGTCCGCTACTTTTTTGGTAATGTGACTGTTGATCTTTCTTACGTTGGGATCGCCCTGCAGGTAACTGCGGCTAACGTTCAACGGTATATCCGGTGAATCTATCACACCATGCAACAGCATCAGGAATTCCGGTACAATGTCTTTCACTTCATCTGTTACAAATACCTGGTTGCTGTAAAGCTGGATCTTATCTTTTTGTATCTCGTAACTCTGCTTGATCTTAGGGAAATAAAGGATGCCCGTTAAATTGAAGGGATAATCAACGTTCAGGTGTATCCAGAAAAGAGGCAGCTCATTGTAAGGATACAATTCTTTATAAAAGTTCTGGTAGTCTTCTGTGGTGAGCTCTGCTGGTTTTTTCTTCCAGGCCGGAGCAGGATTATTCACCTGCTCATCTTTAAAATAAATTGGAACAGGCAGGAAACGACAGAATTTTTTCAGTATTGAACGAATGCGCTCATCTTCCAGGAATTCTTCACTCTCCTGGTTAATATGCAATACCATGGTAGTGCCGCGCTGCTCTTTTTCCGTTTCTTCAATCACGTATTCAGGGCTGCCATCGCATTCCCATCGAACAGCTGGTGCATCTTTCCATGATTTGGTGAAGATCTCCACCTTGTCGCTTACCATAAAGGCCGAATAAAAACCCAGACCAAAATGGCCTATTATATTGGCCTCGTTCTGGCCTTTATATTTTTCCAGGAACTCCTCCGCGCTGGAAAAAGCCACCTGGTTTATATATTTATCCACTTCCTCGGCTGTCATGCCGATGCCCCGGTCTGCTATCGACAATGTCTTTTTTTCTTTATCGATCGAAATATCGATCCTTAACTCGCCTATATCTCCCTTGAATTCGCCCGAGGAGGCCAGCATATTGAGCTTTTGTGTAGCATCTACAGCATTGCTCACCAGCTCACGCACAAATATTTCATGATCGCTGTACAGGAACTTTTTAATGATGGGAAAGATATTCTCCGTATGAACCCTGATTGCACCTTTTTGCATAAATGGCAGTTTTAGAATAGATTATAATGGTTGACAGTAGCAGACAAACAAAATGCCATTCGAAGATCGACTGCCAGACTGGCAATGAACAATTTCTTAATAAAAAAATATTGCGGACAAACACTTTCAAATGCTTTATCCGATTAGTTTTGAGCCCTCTTTCTGCCTCCTTTTCATCAATCCTAATTCCTGTCTAATTACCATCGCCACCCGGCATTGCATCCTATTGCCCCTATGAAGCCGCTCAAATTTCCAAAAACTGTTATCATTTATGAAGAAGTTTTACCTGTTAACCTTGTCCTTCCTGGCATTTACACTTGTATTTGCCCAGACGCCTGTTCCGATGGCCTCACAACCTGGCCTTACTTACACTGAAAATTTTGCGGATATCGCCAACTGGACCAACGGCTTTGCTGCCGGTATTGGCGCTAACCGGTTTGGGTCTGTGGCAGTAAATGCCACGGGTACCATTCCAGATGGTGTGCGCATCACGACCGCCACTGCCACATTCGCAACCGGAACAAGCGGGGGCGTACAAAAAGGAACGCAAAACATTGTTTTGCTTACAACAGGCGCCACGGATAACACATCATCCGCCGCCATTGATTTTTTCATGGACTTCACCGGCGTTAATGCCGGAACGCTCAGCTTTGACTGGGCTTCCGTAAACAACAGCACCGGCGACAGAAAAGGTTCGTTGCGTGTGTATTACAGCACAAACGGCACAAGTTTTACAGAACTAACGGCTGCCCAGGTGCTGAACTTTACCAATAATGTCTCCACCTCGGGCAGTATTGTTTCAGTTGCATTACCGGCCGCTTTTAATAACTCCCCAACTGCCCGCCTCAGGTTCTATTACCATAATGGAAGTGGTGGTGCAAGCGGCTCAAGGCCCAAGGTGAGCATCGATAATTTAACCGTTACGGCAAGCTCAACCGGTCCTTCTACTACGGTTTCTGTAGCTGCCGGTACTGACGCTGCCGAACCAGCTACCAATG